>NZ_CAXAHB010000077.1:0-7034 GCF_963968385.1 uncultured Oceanicoccus sp. | reverse complement strand
ATAGGAATATAAAATGGACCAGAATAAGCAACAGAACAGTAACCGCCGTTTGGTTATTGGACTTTTTGCCAGCCTTTTGGGCTTGAGCGCTTTATTACTGGTGGCGTGTGCGCCTAGTCCTGCTATCCCGAAAACGGCACTCGACGATCAGCCACCGCGCATGGTCAGTGCGTTCTTTGGTTTGGATAATGAGATTCCGTCGATAAGGCTTAGGGGAGCCGATGGTATGCCGGTAACATTTACCAAGCGTGTCGCTGATCCTGGTTCGATTGAGCCTGAGGCATTTACGGTTGTCACTCGCTCCGGAGCAAAAATGCAACCCTTGCATGCTACTACGCGTCCTGCAAATGAGGCTATTAAGCGACATACTGTTTTGTTATTGGGCGAATTTGGCAATGAGCCTGAAGATCCTCCGGTAAAAGTTGAGTTGACAGGTCATTTGAATCTGGTTGGCGGTGATGACGCACACGGTCTGTCAGTAGAAGTGACGCCGCTGAAGGATGGTCCCTCGCTGGTATTGGCCTACGCCGTTAACCCCGAAGATTTCGGCAGTGATTATCCACCAGAAACTAAGCAGATTGTTGTTGTTATATGGAATGGTGGCGTAGAGCCAATAGCCGGCGTTAGCAATGAGGATCATCGTCTTGGATATACCATCGAGATGAAGGGGGGTGACATAGTCAACCCCATTGCCCTTGGCGATATAGGTGGAGACAATTACGAGTATCTCTATCTGGATACAGCAGCTACCCCTCTCCGTGTGAGTATGAAAGGCGGGTTACTGAAAGATCCGCGATCAGACCCGAATCCGGCCACCAGCGTTGAGGTGGCGGGCGCTGTGGATCGTTAAAAATCGCAGTCCCTAGGGGAGATGTATTTGACTACCTGACGGCATGCCCCTTTTAGTCAGCTATAATTTATCTTAGGGTGTGGCGTCAGCGATCTAAATCTGATAGGTTTGTCGGTTTGCAGCTGTAAGCTCGTGCTAGGACTGGGTCATCAGTCAGACATAGCTAATAGGGTGATAAATAGGGCGACAAACGATGATATTGTCACTTGATTGATTAGATTATCCTTAGTTTAAACCGTCAAACAGTTCAACAAGTTTAAGCCAGTCTTGATAGAGCGCCGCGCGAATCAGTTAATTATAAGTAGTTGGCAATCAATGGTAGCCAGCAAACAGTGAGACCTAGCAATGCCCAAGAAAAAAGCAGCTCCGGCAAGCAATTTTAAAAACTTTACTCCTTACAAAGCTAAGAAAAATGAAGAGTATATGAATGAAAATCAGCGCGAGCACTTCCGCCAGATTTTGTTGGCATGGAAGGCTGAGCTGATGGAGGAAGTTGATCGTACGGTAACTCATATGAAGGATGAGGCGGCAAATTTTCCTGATCCCGCCGATCGCGCGACTCAGGAAGAAGAATTCAGCCTTGAACTTCGCACTCGCGACCGCGAGCGTAAACTGATCAAAAAAATCGAAGGCACCATTAATTTGATTGATGCTGATGATTATGGGTACTGTGAAACCTGCGGCGTAGAGATTGGCATTCAGCGTTTGGAGGCCCGTCCAACAGCTAGCCAGTGTATTGATTGTAAAACGCTGGATGAAATCAAAGAAAAACAGCAGTTGGGTTAATATTCTAACCCTTCACTGCAAATCGAATAACGGGAGAGTTCATCGCTGGACTCTCCCGTTTCTTTTTACCCGACGGTAATTTTTATGTCCGGTTATATTGGTCGCTTTGCTCCTTCACCCACCGGCTTATTACATATTGGCTCGCTGATTGGTGCACTGGCCAGTTATTTAGATGCCAGAGCGAATCAAGGCCGGTGGTTAGTAAGAATGGAAGATCTCGATCCACCGCGGGAAATGCCTGGCGCCGCCTCGGCCATTTTACAAAGTTTGGAAGATCATGGTTTGACTTGGGATGGTGAAGTGCTTTGGCAAAGTCAGAGGCATGACGTCTACCGGCAGGTGATTAATGATTTACTGCGCGCCAATCAAGCCTTTTATTGCACCTGTTCCCGACGTGATCTGCAGCAGAGTAAGGGTATCTATCAGGGCCGATGTAGAGGTCGTCTAACTGCACCAGCCGATCAAGACTTTGCCTGTCGTTTGCAGGTTGATAATCAATCGATGGCTGTCGATGACGCAATTCAAGGCCACTTTTCCCAGCAATTAGAGCGCGAGGTGGGCGATGTAATCTTGCAACGCAAGGATGGTTTATTTGCTTATCAATTAGCGGTGGTGGTCGATGATGCCTATCAAGGTATTACCCATATAGTGCGCGGTGCTGATTTATTGGATTCAACCCCCAGACAAATTTATCTACAGCGAGTGCTTGGTTATACCACGCCGCAATACGGCCATTTTCCGGTTATCACCGATGAGCAAGGCGAAAAGTTTAGTAAGCAAACTTTTGCTACGGCGATTGACAGCGCGGATGCGTGTAACAACTTGTGTCTGGCGCTGGCTTTTTTGCAGCAGCCTTTACCGCCGGTGGAATTATGCCAAGAAGTTGAGGCTATATTAGCTTGGGCTGTAGAGCACTGGTCGATTGATAGTATTCCTAGCGAGTTGGGGATTGTTAAATCTTAGGACGAAAACAAGATAAGGTGACTAAGAGTCTAGCTAAAGTCTGTTCTGTCACCTGCCTAGATTTTTGCCGCTTTGCCGCTTTGCCACTTTGCAACTTGGCAGCCCCTTGCGTACTATCCACCTAGCATCTATCACTATTGTGTAGCAGACAAATCCAAAGAGTTAAACGGTTATGCATATTAGGCCTAGCTTACTATTATTACTGCTGGTTATTTTTGTATTCGCTCCGTCGATTCAGGAGTGGGTAGCGCAAGGTGGCTCAGTCTGGTATCGCCCCTACCTGTTGTGGTTAGTCACCATTGTTATCGTGTGGTGGACTATCCACCGATACGAACGCCGCCAAAACGCGCTTAACAAAAAGGAAAAATCCTCAAATGAGTTTTGAGCTATCGCAGTTATTTATTATTGGTATTGGATACCTGCTACTGCTGTTTGGCATTGCTCATATTACCGACCGTGGCTGGATACCCGATCGGTTAATTCGTCACCCCTTAATTTACGTATTGTCGCTGGGCGTGTTTGCCAGTGCTTGGTCAATATATGGCGTAGTGGCGCTAGCGCATGAATACGGCTATGGGTTCCTTTCTTATTATCTGGGCGTGGCGGGGACTTTTATTTTAGCGCCGTTATTATTGCTACCGATTTTACGAATTGTCAGAACCTATTTGCATAGCTCGTTGGCTGATGTGCTCACCTTCCGTTATCGCACCCAGTGGGCAGGTTCATTGATGACCTTGTTTATGGTGCTGGCGGTATGGCCCCTACTGGCATTACAGATTCAGGCGGTGGCCGAAAGTATTCATATACTCACCATTGTGGGCGCCGACGATAATGTTCCGCTTGCCAAAGAAATGCGCCATAACGAATTAGCATTTCTTTTTTGCCTAGCCATTTGTCTTTTTACTATTTCATTCGGCTCCAAACATCTTACTGCTCACGAGCGCCATAATGGTTTGGTGGTGGCGATTGCTTTCGAATCAGTGATTAAATTAATTGCCTTGTTGGCGGTCGGTTTTGCTGCGGTATATCAAGTCTTTGGTGGTTTTGAGGGTATGGAGCAATGGCTGTATGCCAACCCAGACATCGTTTCTTTATTAAATTCACCAATGCGTGAAGACTCCGCTCGTGCGCTACTGTTGATTTTCTTCTCTGCGGCAGTCGCTATGCCCCATTTTTTTCATATGATTTTTGCTGAAAACCCCAATGTCAAAGTGATGCAAATAGCGAGTTGGGGGGTGCCATTATTTTTAATGTTAATGAGCTTGCCAATATTACCGATTTTATGGGCCGGTTTTAAATTAGATACGATGATCCCGCCAGAATACTTTAGCTTGGCGATCGGTATCGAGCTAAAATCATCGGCGCTAGCTGTTTTGGTTTATCTCGGTGGTTTATCGGCAGCTAGCGGTGCAGTTATCGTGACAACTTTGGCGCTGGCATCGATGTGCTTAAAGCATTTGATTCTTCCTCTATATCGTCCTAGTACCGATCATGATATTTACCGTTGGTTGTTATGGATTCGCCGCATACTGATTGTCTTTATTATCTTAACCGGCTATGCGTTTTATCACTTTATTGCAGGTCGCGAAACACTATCGAATCTAGGTCTGACGGCGTTTATTGGTACCTTGCAGTTTTTCCCCGGGATATTGGCTGGGTTGCATTGGCAGGGGGCTAATCGTAAAGGCTTTGTCGCTGGGTTAATTACCGGTTTTGTGATCTGGTTTGTCACCTTGTTGTTGCCGATTATCACCGCCTTTGAACCAGCATCAATCGGCAGACTTTATTTTAATTTGGTTGATGACGACTTATGGTCTGCTGTCACCATCGTTTCCCTAGGGATGAATGTTTTGGTGTTTGTTGTGGTTTCCATCATTACCACCACCTCAGAAGAAGAAAAAAATGTAGCAGAAATTTATGCTACCGATGACCTTAGTCGTCCGATGCGCCGCCTGTTAAGTGTGAAAAATCCGCAACAAATGAAAAGCCAGCTAGCAACGGCCTTAGGTACCCGCACCGCTCAACGTGAAGTTGACCGTGCGCTGCATGAAATGAAGCTGCCCGATAATGAAAGTCGGCCTTTTGCGCTACGTCGTTTACGCTATCGGGTAGAAGCTAATTTATCTGGTTTGTTAGGGCCATCGGTTTCGCACGATATGATTAATCAGTTGCTTCCTTATGAGAGTGACTCCCATGTCGGCGGTGGTGAAGATATTAATTTGATTGAAGTGAAGTTAGAAAATTACAAAGTACACCTGACCGGTTTGGCGGCAGATTTAGATAACCTTCGACGCTATCATCGACAAACTCTGCAAGATTTACCCGTGGGTGTTTGTTCGTTGGGGCAAGATGGTGAAATTTTATTATGGAATAATGCTATTGCTAATTTTACAGGGATTAAAACCCTTGATGTCATTGGCTCTAATTTACGCAGTTTGCGTAAACCTTGGGGTGATTTGCTGAGTAATTTTCTGCAACTGCCACAGGCTCGTTTATACAAGCAGAGCTATGAAAATGGCGGCAGTAGTTACTGGTTTAATCTGCATAAAACAGTAGTCGACGTTACCGATGAACTAACCGATGGTTGCGTTATCGTGTTAGAAAACATTACCGACGTGCAAGTACTGGAAGATGGCTTGATGCATAGTGAGCGTCTAGCATTGATTGGTCGGCTAGCGGCAGGGGTTGCCCATGAGGTCGGTAATCCGGTAACCGGTATTGCTTGTCTGGCGCAAAACCTTCGTTACGATACCGATAATCCGGAGAGCCTTAAAGTGGGTCGCGAAATTTTAGTGCAGACCGACAGGATTTCAAAAATCGTACAAACTTTGGTGAATTTTGCTCACGCCGGTGATGAAAGCGTGAACAAGGAATTGGCCCCTGTTCGTATCAAGCTTTGTGTCGAAGAGGCAATCCATTTATTGCAGCTTAACAAGGCGGCCAAGCAGATTCGTTTTGAAAATCGCTGTGATGAGGACCACTGTGTTATGGGTGATACCCAGCGCTTATTACAGGTGTTTGTTAATTTGCTGAGTAATGCCAGAGACGCCAGCCCTGAACAGAGTATGGTTGTTATTGATACCGAAGCACACGACCAGCAGATTTATATTCATGTAACCGACTGCGGTAGTGGTATTAGTAAGGAAAATCAGGAACAGATTTTTGACCCCTTTTTCACCACCAAAGAAGCGGGTGATGGGACAGGCTTGGGCTTATCGCTAGTCTACAGCATCGTCGATGATCTTAACGGCAATATTAGTGTAGAGAGCCCGATAGACCCAGAGCGCGGTGGCACCCGTTTTACGCTGAAATTTTATCAGTGACCGGGTCGTCGCCCGGCCAGAAGAGGGTTTTATGTGACTTTGTCACTAGAAAAAAATAGGTAGACAGGTTATGTTACCCGAATACACATTGTGATACTGGCAAACAACCCGTCAAACGCCGTTCTTTAATGCCTGATGGACTGAAAAAACTAGAGATATTCTAAGGTATCGTTGATGAAAAAGATTCTAATTGTTGAAGACGAAACGGTTATCCGTAGCGCGTTGCAAAAACTGTTAGAGCGGCATAACTATGAAGTGAGTGAGGCGGGCGCTGTCAACGAGGCGTTAGATAACTTCGAGCTTGGCAGTTTTGATCTGATTATCAGTGATTTGCGTCTCCCTGGTGCCCCTGGCACCGATCTAATCAAGCTGGCTGGTGATGTGCCGGTATTGGTTATGACCAGCTATGCCAGCCTGCGCTCGGCGGTCGATTCTATGAAAAGCGGTGCTGTGGATTATATTGCCAAACCCTTTGATCATGATGAAATGCTGGATGCAGTAGCCGCTATTATCGCCAATCATTCCCTGCAGGGCACCACTGAAGAGCAACGTGCCAGCAGTGCCAAGCGTGGATATACCAATCTGGGTGGCATGATTGGTGACTGCAAGCCCATGATGAAGCTCTATGAGCACATCAATAAAGTGGCGCCAACAGAAGCGACTATTTTGGTTCATGGTGAGACCGGTACCGGTAAAGAACTGGTCGCCAAAGCAATCCATGTTTATAGCCATCGTGCCGAACAGCCTTTTATTAGTGTCAACTGTGCCGCCATTCCTGAGACATTGATCGAGTCCGAACTATTCGGCTATGAGAAAGGTGCGTTTACCGGCGCCAACACCAACCGCATGGGTTTAATTGAAGCCGCGGACGGAGGTACTTTGTTCCTCGATGAGATTGGTGAGTTACCGCTGGAGGCTCAGGCTCGGTTGCTGCGTTTTATTCAGGAAAATGAAATTCGTCGTATTGGTTCGGTCGAATCTCGCAAGGTCGATGTGCGTTTAATTTGTGCAACGCATAGAGACCTGAAAACGCTGGCGCAGCAAAACCAGTTTCGTCCGGATTTATATTACCGTATTAATGTTATGCAATTGATATTGCCGCCACTGCGTCA
>NZ_CAXAHB010000076.1:0-7190 GCF_963968385.1 uncultured Oceanicoccus sp. | reverse complement strand
ATTGGTGTTACCACTTTAGGTACTACCCGTGACGCTCAGTTAATCGACGCCTTGGAAGGTAAGCGTGAAGATAACTTTATGTTGCACTACAACTTCCCTCCTTACTCAGTCGGTGAGTGTGGTCGTATTGGCTTTACCAGCCGTCGTGAAGTGGGTCATGGTCGTTTGGCACGCCGTGGCGTTGCTGCGGTACTGCCCAATGCTGAGGACTTCCCATACACCATTCGTGTGGTATCAGAAATCACCGAATCTAACGGTTCTAGCTCTATGGCGAGTGCCTGTGTAGCCAGCTTATCGATGATGGAAGCGGGTGTACCACTGAAGGCGCCGGTTGCGGGTATCGCAATGGGTCTGGTTAAAGAAGGCGAGCGTTTTGCTGTCTTGACCGATATTCTGGGTGACGAAGATCACTTGGGTGATATGGACTTTAAAGTTGCCGGTACTGCCGACGGTATTACTGCTCTGCAAATGGATATCAAAATTGAAGGTATCAATGAGCAGATTATGAGTATTGCTCTGGAGCAGGCACTTGAAGCGCGCCTACATATTCTGGGTCAGATGAATCAGGTATTGGGTGAATCTCGTACTACCGTTTCTGACAACGCACCCAGCATGGCTACCTTCAAAATCGACAGCGATAAAATTCGTGATGTTATCGGTAAAGGTGGTGCAACGATTCGCTCTATTACTGAAGAAACGGGTGCTACTGTTGATATCGATGATGACGGTACTGTCCGTATTTACGGTTCTGATGCAGCCTCACGTGATGCAGCCGTCGCCAAAGTAGAGGAAATTACCGCTGAAGCTGAAGTCGGTGCCACCTACGAAGGTACGGTTGCTCGTATCGTTGATTTCGGTGCATTTGTTAACATTCTGCCTGGTAAAGATGGTCTGGTGCATATTTCACAGATCTCTCAGGAGCGTGTTGAGAAAGTGACTGACTACTTAACTGAAGGTCAGGTGGTTAAAGTCAAAGTGCTGGATGTTGATCAGCGCGGCCGTATCAAGCTATCCATGAAAGAACTGGAAGAAGCGGCACCAGCGGCTGAGGAAAGTTCTGCAGCCGAATAGTTTTTGCTGCAAATATTAAGGGAGCCATTGGCTCCCTTTTTTGTGTCTGCTAACTATGTCGTTATTTTTTTGTTGCAGAAACGATAACATTGCCAATGTGTTTCAAGTAGAGCGCAGTTAACTGGCCACTAGCGTAATTTGTCCATCAATAATGTCGAAAGCTATCGCTTGTAATCGCTGTCCCTGACAAGGGCCGGAAACACATTCGCCGTCTTCTATCAAAAATAGGGCGCCATGGGTGGAGCATTGAATTAACATGCCATCCATATCGAGAAATTTATCCTCCTGCCAATTTAACTCAACGCCTAAATGTGGGCAGTTATTGCGATAAAGGTAAACTTGCCCGTCTTTTTTTACGGCAAAAAGACTATCGTTGCCAACTTCAAAACCTTTGGACTGCTCATCGGGAATATCATTAATATGGCATAGTACTGTCATTGATAAATAACTCGTGGGTTATAAATTGGTATCGAGCGGCTATTAGAGGGTGAAGGATAAAATAAATCAAAATTTTCTGCTATGTTATTATTAGTAAGCTTATCTTGTAATCTATGTTTTCGATCAACCAAAAATTGCTGACGATACCATGTGCTCAACGACACTGACAGCTAGCCAGACTGGATCAGACCACCTCTACGGTTTGGATAACAGCAACATCGACTTTGAGTTGCTAGGCTGTGGTATTCATCGTGATGTTATAGAGCCATTTCAGTATTTGCAGCAACGAGCAAAAAAGGAAGGCTTTGAATTAGCCATTGCTAGCGGCTATAGAGATTTTGATCGTCAGCTACAGATCTGGAATGCCAAGGCCAACGGTGAGCGTGCTGTACTTAGTAGTGACGGAAAGCCTCTTGACATAACACGATTAGATCCGTGGCAACAGGTTCAGGCTATTTTACGTTGGTCGGCATTGCCCGGTGCATCGCGTCATCATTGGGGTACTGATATCGATATTTATGATCGAGCGGCCATGCCTGAAAATTATCAACTACGGCTGACTGCCGAAGAAGCCATTGGCGATGGTATTTTTGCACCCTTACATCAATGGCTTGATCAACAATTTAAGCTTAAAAAAAATCAGGATTTTTTTCGTCCCTATTCATTAGATCAAGGTGGTATTGCGCCTGAACGCTGGCACTTAAGTTATGCACCTTTGGCTTCAAAGTTTCAGCAAGCATTTACGCTCGATCATTTAATTAAAATTATTGAAGCGCAGCCTATAGTGTTAAAAAACACTGTATTGGAAAATATCGATACAATTTTTCAACGCTATATTGATATCCCTCGATAGAATTATCCGCAAGAATTTCAAGTACTTAAATAAATAATGTAGAAATTGTTTGTTTTAGAGCGGTTGGTTCTAGTTATCTCAAAATAACATTCTGAAAGTAATACTACGGCTAACTATTTTTGATCAAGCTATAGCTGTTCCATCTCAATAGACTTTTCCCTATTATTATTTATAATCCTTACATCTGAGACATTTTCATGGCATGTTGCAGATCTACTTTGGAAGATGTTCGAATCCTCGAATATTGGTTACACAGGGCAGTGAAGATTTTATCTCACGGCTTTGTAATTTAGGGAGTAAATCACAGTGAGTATAAAATTATTAGATAATGAGGCGTTTTATGGGTATCGCGTTCGACGCACAGTTAACGGAAAACTTTATCAGGAATATTTCTCACTAAAAAAAGATGGTCGGCGCATGGGGCCGAAATTAAAAAAACAGGTAGAACGAAAAGCCATCGCTCGTGATGAAGAGTTGATGCGCGAGCAAGTCAGAATAAAAAAACAGCTAAAAGCACAGCGTTGTTTTAATATCGATGGGTCGGTCAAAGGAATCAGTCATATTTATAAAGTTGAAAAGAGCGGTATGATAACGCCAATATTTCAAGTGGGTATCGCTTCGGAATTAGAAAAGAAAATATTTTGTACCAGTTTTTCTATCAATGCTCACGGCAAAAAAAATGCATGGATTCGAGCTGTTAATGTGTATGCCAAGCATAAGCGCATCAACAAAAACACTAAGCTCTATAAGCGATTAGTCAATTCATTGCCGAAACAAAATAAAGCAAAATGATAGGTTGGCGATCAAGTTAAGTGAAAAAAACCGGACACGAAGTCCGGTTTTTTTATGGCTTGAAAATCGCTTAGCCTTTATAGGCTTCTGCTGATTTTACAATCTCGGCTTTAGCGGCTTCACTGCCGGCCCAGCCATCGATTTTAACCCATTTGCCCTTCTCTAAATCTTTATAATTTTCAAAGAAATGCTCGATTTGCTTGATCAATAATTCTGGCAAATCAGAGGGTTCTTGGACGTCTTTATAAATAGTCGATAGCTTGTCATGAGGTACGGCGATTAATTTGGCATCTTGGCCGGCTTCGTCACTCATATTTAAAATACCGATTGGTCGGCTACGGATCACAGAGCCGGGTGCAACTGGGTATGGTGTTACAACCAATACATCCAATGGGTCGCCATCTTCAGACAAAGTATTAGAGATATAACCATAGTTGGCAGGGTAAAACATTGGTGTTGCCATAAAACGGTCAACCAACAGACAATCCATATCTTTATCAATTTCGTATTTGATTGGATCGTGATTGGCAGGAATTTCGATAACGACATAGATATCGTTAGGCAGGTCTTTACCTGCTGGGATGTTGTTAAAGCTCATGATAAAAGTCCAGATTGCAGTGTGTATTCAGATTGTGCTCAAAAATTCGCAGGCGCGATTATAAACTGGTCAGCGAGGAATACCAATTATTATGCATATATACGCTAACCAGTTGAATATATTGCGTTTTTTTCATAAGAGCTAATTTTGGTGACGAGTTTCAGTGGCATTGAGTTTCAGCGCATGGAAAACAGCTATGTTGGTCAGTAACAAACACATAGCTGAGACGAGTTTTTCTAGCGGTGATATTTTTGCTGCTGCGAGATATATGAAGGACGCAGCTGTGTAAAACCAGTGGATGGCCAAGTCATCATCAATGAAGATTAAAGGTGTCTCAGTGCTTGGCCAATGTTATTATCAGCGCCATTAAAAACATTAACAACCTCGATTTGAGCAATCCTGAATATGAACAAGGGCCATTAATGCATATCCATATTCTGGGTATCTGTGGGACTTTTATGGGTGGTCTGGCTATATTGGCTCGCCAGCTAGGTTATACCGTTACCGGTTCCGATACCAATGTTTACCCGCCGATGAGCACCCAGCTTCAGCAGCAGGGTATTAGCCTGACTCAAGGCTATGATGCTGCTCAATTAGATCCTGCGCCTGACTTAGTCGTTGTAGGCAATGCCATGTCTCGCGGCAATCCAGCGGTGGAATATATGCTGGATAGAGGTTTGCCTTATACCTCCGGTCCCCAATGGTTGTCTGAACATCTGTTGCAGCACCGTTGGGTGCTAGCTGTTGCTGGCACTCATGGCAAAACCACTACCAGCAGTATGTTGGCTTGGATTCTGGAGTTTGCTGGTATGAAGCCCGGCTATTTAATCGGTGGTGTGCCCGGCAATTTTGGTGTGTCTGCCGCTCTGGGCGATTCGGATTTCTTTGTGATTGAGGCCGATGAATACGACAGCGCTTTTTTCGATAAGCGCTCCAAGTTTGTCCACTACCGTCCACGAACGGCTATTCTCAACAACCTTGAATTTGACCATGCGGATATTTTTGAAGATCTGGCGGCTATTCAGAAGCAGTTTCACCATCTGTTGCGCATTATTCCCGGCAATGGTCGCGTGATTGTTCCGGCGGCAGATAATAACCTGCAACAAGTATTGGATAGGGGGCTTTGGTCTGAATTAGAGCAAACCTCATTAGTTGACCGCTCAGCGCAATGGTTGGCCAAAGCCAACAAAGCGGATGGCAGTGATTTTGATGTGGTGTTTGATAAGAAAACAGTCGGTACCGTTATCTGGTCAAATACCGGCGAGCACAATATCAATAATGCTTTAGCGGCGATAGCCGCGGCAAGACATGTCGGAGTAACCCCTGAGCTTGCTATAGAGGCTTTGACGCAGTTCAAAGGCGTTAAGCGACGGATGGAATTAATCTTCAATAAGGACGGTATTAGAGTTTATGACGATTTTGCTCATCACCCCAGTGCGATTGAAACCACCTTGGCGGGTTTGCGGGCACAGGTGAATGCACAGGCCAGCGAACAGAGAATTATCGCGGTGATTGAGCCTCGTTCAAATACAATGCGCCTCGGTGCTCATCTAGATCAATTGGCCGACGTAACAGCAATGGCTGATCAAGTGATTTGGTACCAACCAGAAGGCCTGGATTGGTCATTGCAAGCGGTGGTTGATAAGAGTCAGGGGCGGGCGCAGCTAAGTCATTCTATTAATGACATGGTAGAGCAATTGGCGACCAATAGTCGTGCCGGTGACCATATTGTGATTATGAGTAATGGCGGCTTTGGTGGTGTTCATCAATTACTAACGGATGCACTGTTTGCACAGTAATAGTTCAAATCGATAAGGATTGAGTGAGTGAATAAGTTTTTTTCTATCTATGAAACCTTGGTACTGCGGCGCCCGTTGTGGTCTTTTATGGTCACCATCATGGTGATTGCCTGGCTGGCGACCCATATTCCCAATTTTAAATTGGATGCCTCGGCAGATGCGTTGGTTTTGGAGGGGGACCAATCGCTTAAATACTATCGCGAAATCAGTACCCGTTATTCGTCGGAAGAATTTCTTCTGGTGACTTATCAGCCAGAACAGGATTTATTATCCGCTCCAGTGTTGGCTAAATTAGACAAACTTCGCACGGAATTGAGTGTGCTTGAGGGAGTGTCCAGTGTTACTACCATTCTTGATGTGCCGCTGTTAGCCAGTCCCCAAGTGGGTTTCGATGATGTAACCAATGGCGCTATTGCTAGTTTGCGTCAAGCTGATATTGATAAAGAGCTGGTTAGAAAAGAATTATCGGAAAGTCCAATTTATAAAAACCTGCTAACCAGTAGCGATGGCCAAGTGACAGTACTGCAAGTCAACCTTAATCGCGATGAAAAATATTATGCCCTGCAAGCTGCCCGCGACAAAATATGGGAACAACAAGCGGGCAATCATGCAACGCCTGCCTTAAAAGCCGAGTTGGCGAGCATTACTCAGGCGCTCCGCAATCACACTGTAGTAGCCAATGAAAGGCAATCAGTACTGGTCGATCAAGTACGTAAAGTGATTGAGGAATATCGCAGTGATGCCACCTTGTTTCTGGGCGGCTTACCGATGATCGCCACCGATATGATCAACTTTGTAAAAAGTGATCTGGTGGTTTTTGGTATTGGCATAGTGATATTTATTATTGTCACCATGTCGGTTATTTTCAGGCGTTTGGTGTGGGTCGCCTTGCCTCTGCTGAGTTGTTTATTATCAGCTACCTTTATGCTGGGTTTAATTACTTTATTAGATTGGCGGATGACGGTTATTTCTTCCAATTTTGTGGCGATCTTATTAATTATCTCCTTATCTATCGCTATTCATTTGGTGGTGCGCTACAGAGAACTGCTTGCCGCTGACCCTGAGCAAGACCAACAAGAATTGGTTAAACGTACCACCTACTTGATGATCAAGCCTTGTATTTATACTACCCTGACTACTATTGTAGCGTTTGCCTCGTTAGTGGTGAGCGGTATTCGTCCGGTAATTGATTTTGGCTGGATGATGACAGTGGGTGTGACAGCGGCATTACTGATTACCTTTATTATACTGCCCACGGGTTTACTGCTTTGGGGCAAACCTTCAAATGTTCCATCCAATCATTCAAGCCGTGCTACCACAACGCGTTTTGCCGCCTTTACCGAAAGTCATGGTGTGTTAATTTTGTGGGGGGTTGCTCTATTAACTTTGCTGAGTAGTTTTGGTATGAGTCAGCTTAAAGTTGAAAATCGTTTTATCGATTATTTCCATAACACGACTGAGATTTATCAGGGAATGGAAGTGATTGATGCGGAACTGGGTGGCACAATTCCTCTGGATATTATTATTGATGCCGTGCCGGATCCTGAAATAGAGGCCACTACAGCAACTATTGTGGTTGATGACGGCTCTTTTGATAAATTTGAGGATGACTATTTTGCTGATGATGACTTCGGTGATG
>NZ_CAXAHB010000075.1:0-7359 GCF_963968385.1 uncultured Oceanicoccus sp. | reverse complement strand
TTCGCTTTGCCCTTTATGGTTGCTAAAAATCAGGAGCTGCCTGAGCCTGAGCGGGTTACGATGAATGGCGGAATGGGTTTCTGGAAAGTTATCGGCGCCATAATCGCTATTGCATCCCTGAGTCTGATCCCTCTAAAGGCTGTTGGGGCATCACCCAAGGTTGCTCTGGATCATATCGAAGTCGATGCTACTAACAAAGCCTCGTTGCAAAGCGGTGCCCAACTCTATATGAACTACTGTATGGGTTGTCACTCAATGCAGTATGCCCGTTACGAGCGTACGGCTAACGATTTAGGTGTGCCGGTGGAATTATTTGAAGGCAACTTAAAGTTCGAAGGTATGTCCGGCGAGATTGAAGGCGCTGCCAAAATCGGTGACTTAATGGAAAATGCCATGCCAGCGGCGATGGCGAAAAAATGGTTTGGTGCAGCCCCGCCGGATTTGACTCTAGTTGCTCGTTCCAGAGGTGCTGATTGGTTGTACACCTATCTGCGTACTTTCTACACCGATCCAAGCCGCCCTTACGGTGTTAATAACAAAGTGTTTAAAGACGTGGGTATGCCTCATGTACTACTTGAACTACAGGGTGACACTGAGTGTGTTCCTGGCCCTGCTAGAGCAGCTAATGGTGGTATCAAACGTGATGAACTAACCGGTGAAGACATATTATTTGACAAAGATGGTAAAGCCTTAAACCCTTGCGATCGTGTTGTCGTCACTGAAGCCGGTGCTTTGACGCCGGAAGAGTTTGATCAAGCGATTTATGATTTGGTTAATTTTATGGCTTATGTTGCAGAGCCTATGGTCGAAGACCGTAAACGAATCGGTATTTATGTATTATTATTTATCACTTTATTCTTTGTGTTTGCTTATTTGCTAAACCGCGAATATTGGAAAGATGTGCACTAATTTTTTCATTAACGGCGGATAAGGCATCCGCCGTTTTTTTGTAAGATACTTTAATTATTGTCAGTAAATACTGATATCAGCTGAGGAAAATCCAATGGGTGTTGTTGCAAAACGGTCTTCAATGACCTTCTTCTCCGATGCAAATAGCCACTACAGTCACCGTGTGCGTATTGTCTTAGCCGAGAAGGGCGTTACCGTTGATGTGATCGAAGCGGATGCGAATAATATTCCTGCAGAGCTAACGGATATGAACCCCTACAACAGTCTGCCAACGCTGTTGGACCGTGATTTGGTGTTATACGAATCAAAAGTGATGATGGAATATCTTGATGAGCGTTTTCCTCATCCGCCGTTATTGCCTGTCTATCCGGTGGCCCGCGGTGCCAGTCGTCAGTATATTTACCGGATTGAGCGTGATTGGTGTGTATTGGTTGATAGCCTAGTTGAAGGTACCGCTAACGCCAAAACGCTGGACAAGCAGCGTAAAGAATTAAAAGAAGGTTTGATGGCGATTGCGCCTATCTTTATTGAAAAACCCTACTTTATGAATGACGAGTTCACTCTAGTGGATTGCTGTTTGGCACCCATCCTATGGCGTTTGCCTGCATTAGGTATTGAAATGCCTAATAACAAACAGACCAAACCGTTATTGGCCTATATGGACGCTTTATTTGAACGCGAATCGTTTCAAGCCAGTTTGTCTGAAATGGAAAAAGAAATGCGTGGTGCTAAAGACAGCGCTTCTTCATAACCAAATTCAGTTAAACCTCGTTAAAACGGATGCATGATCAGCTGTTAGATCAGCACTAACGGTACTCAACTCATGGCCATGACCTCAAGTCGTCCCTATCTGGTAAGAGCACTCTATGAGTGGATTCTCGAAAACGACTGTACGCCCTATGTGCTCGTGAATGCCATGGCTGACCATGTGGAAGTGCCGCAGCAGTTTGTAAAAAACGGGCAAATCGTTCTTAATGTGTCACCCGTGGCGGTGGTGGATCTCTTGCTGACTAATGAAGCCATGCAGTTTAACGGCCGTTTTGGTGGCGTGCCGATGGATATTTATGTGCCTATGACAGCGGTGATGGGTGTTTACGCGCGTGAAAATAATCAGGGTATGATCTTTGACTTGGATGATCCAGACTCCGAGCCGCCATTGCCGGATGGTCCCAAGCCTGCCGGGACTAGACCTTCAACCAAAAAATCTTCAGGTTCAGGAGCAGGCGAAGCCAATAAGAAAAAGCCTGGCTTAAGGGTGATCAAGTAATTTCTCGGCTTTTCCCTTTTCGTGCGAATGATTATCTATTCAATATATTCAAAAATCCGAACGACTTTTTGTACCCCGCCAGTTTGTCTGGCATATTCGGCAGCACGAGTTGCTTCATCTCTGGTAACCAAGCCCATTAAATAAACCACACCGTTTTCAGTCACGACTTTAATACGTCCGCCTTCCACTTCACTATTGGCCAGCAGTTTGGTTTTTACTTTGGTGGTAATCCATGAATCATTGGAGCGTGCGACCATTGAAGTAGCGCCGGATACGGTGATTTCATTGTGAATGCGGCGTACTTTATTGATTTTATCGACAGTCTGTTCAGCTAATAAGCGCTGCTCGGCGGTATTAACTTGGCCGGCTAGCAAAACCACACCATTAAAACTGACTGCGACAATATGGGCGTGCGCCAACTCCTCATCAGCCTTATCGATATTGACTAGAGCTTTGATTTCGATCATTTCATCGTCTAGGGTGGAACCTGTTGTGCGCTTATCGCCTTTATCCTCAATCGGGTCAGCGGTGACGGCGGATAAAAAAGAGCTACAGCCCTGTATACTGATTATCAGCAGTGTTAAACAAATCAGGCTAAAAAATGTTTTCATAGTGTTTGGTGGCTCCCAAATAATTGTTGATCAATTAGCTCAGAGAGATAATTAATAATTTGTAAATGTGATTCCATCACCCTAGCTTTATTATCGCTGGGTATCGGTAGTTCAATATCTTCAGGCTGTAATAAAGCCTTAAAGTCATTACTCTGCTGATGGCTTAAGCAGACCACAATCATATCTTTGTCATGGGCGGCTTTAATCGCTTCCAGAGTGGTGCCCGAATCGCTGGCAGCGGCAATAATAAATAATATATCGCCGGGTTGCCCTAAAGCGCGAACTTGATTGGCAAAAATATCTTTGAAATTACCATCGGCAGATAGAGCGGTAATGGTGGTTGCGTCACTGCTTAAATTAATTGCCGGCAGGCCGGGACGTTCATAGTCATAGCGGTTTAGCAGGTATGCAGAAAAAATTTGTGCCAGTGCGCCATTAGTGGCTTCACCACAGCAAAGGATTTTATGTTCACTGAGTAAACATTGCGCCATTAACATGGCGCAATCACTGACCCGTGCGGCTTGCTCATCAAGTGTACGCATGGTGGTATCAATGCTGCTGTGAAAAAATTCTATAACCTGCTGATCTAAATCCATAGTATTTATTAATATTCCAAATTGCTGTTAGCCTGTTTCAGGTTGTGAAAGCATCTTTTATCCATGTCCAATGCAGTCCAGTATGATTGTCGGGTCTTGCTGCCATAACATCAAACCTGCAAGGCAGGAAATTCAATGCTGCATTCTCTAATAAGTAACAAGCCGCTGCTTTATGCAATTTATTCTGTTTGCGTGCATCGACGCTCTCCAGACCATCACCAAAACTATTTTTGCTACGATAGCGCACTTCAACAAAAACTAGATGCGTATCGTCCCGCATAATAATATCAATTTCACCCGCGGTGCAATGATAGTTGCTTGCTATCAATTGTAGCCCCCGTTGTTGCAGCCATCGTCTGGCTTTTTGTTCAACGATAGCGCCGATTTGATGACTACAGCGTTTAGTTCTCCATTTTTCTAACATTGCTTAGGCCATCCTTGCCGATTAAATTTAAATCAATAGTTTGGGTCGCTGTCGGAATAATAACCGCTTTATTGCGTTTAAACTGGGCAAATAACATTTGCCGTTCAATCTCATTGCGCTCATTTAACTTTAATCTGCCGGTCTGGCCATATACACGGCTATTGGCAGTTTCTTGCAGTTGTCGCAATCTGGGATGCAAGTGAAAACTATCAATGCCCAGCGCGTACATGCGCTGATATTGCTTGCTCTGTTTAATTTCAGCATCGATGGTTTGATGCATGACAGAAGGCGGTTCAAGCACCCAAGGCATATCGGTAAATCTTACGCCGTTAAGGTCGCGGTCTTTACGGGTATCTTGATAACCAGTGTAGAGGCGTGAGATGCCATATACTGGCATATCTCCGGCATAGTGAAAGGCCAGTAGGGGTTTTAGCGAGCGAGCCTGTTGTGGCCGTGCTAATAAAAACACCATATCAATATCCTGACGACGTCTGGGTAAAAACTCTATCGGTTCTCCGGCCAAGCGCCTGATCCGTTTTGAGCGATCTTCGCTGTCTTGCAGTAGTAAGGATTGCTTTAGCGAGCTGGAATAATCGGTCTGACCGGTATAAATACTGCGCTTGATTGTCTCTCCGCCCAAGGCCTGCCAGCGTTCGCTAAAGGCCGCACTGACTTTAGCGCCCCATTCTCCTCTAGGGGCGATAATTAAAGCTTGTCGATGATTTTCAACAAAGGCTATGTCGGCCACCTGACGGGCTTCATCCTGTGGTGCCAGACCAAATTGGAACAGTTGTTCAGGAGCATTGCCATAGTCAGTGATGCGATTGAGACTCAAGGTGGGTACCGGTAAATCACCAGCGTCAAATAATAAACTCAGCCGGTGTTTTTCCAGTGGGCCGATAATCGTTTCAGCGCCTTCGGTAATCGCTTGTTGGTACAGTGCCATAAAGTCGCTGTGATTTTCAGTATTATAAATTTTTAAGCGGGGGACTTTACCGCCACGGTTGCGGGTTTGATAAAGCGCGGCGATAAATCCATCGCGCACGGCTTTGCCAAAAGGGGCTAATTTCCCCGTCAATGGAAGTAGCAGGGCGACTTGCTGCGGTCTGTTGGCAGCCAGTTCTTTGATTAGTTGCAGGCCACCGGGTAGTTCTTTGTTGGCAGGGTGCTGCGGCCATCGCTGTTGCCAATTTTGCAGTTGAGCCAATTGTTGTTCCAGATCACCTTGATTATCTTTGGCAATAACGGCCAGCTCTAGCCAGCCTTGATACTCGCCACCAAGGCTAGTTTTTTGATAATGCAGTAAGTCTTCTGTCGAAACATACATCAATGAATGCCAGATTGCTTCACGGTTACTGCGCTGGTTTTTGCGACTAAGTAGGGGGTTGATATCAATACGCCGCTGAGCGCTGGCGATATGGTCTCCGACCAAGGCAAACACTTCTGCTCTTAGCAATGCATGGGTTAATTGGTGGGATTGCGGCAGCGTCTCAAGTTTTTCCAGTAACTGGGGTGTTTCTAATAGCAGTCTGGCCTTTTGATGCTGACCTTGCCGGATCAGTAGTTGGCTGCTGATTTCGGCGTAACGGGCAAAGTCTATTAGCGGCAATCGTTCGGGTTGAAGCTGATCGATAATTTGCTGGGCCAAATCACGTTGTTGTTCCTCTAATAGCAGTGCTGCCGCTTTCAGTTGTTTGCGTTCTTTGTTGGGCGACAGTTCGCCTTGGGCTTGATTTAATAGGTCTTGAATATATTCGGCCTTAAGCAAAACTTGCTCTGGGGAGAGCTGTTTAGTTGATTGACCACCGCAGGCAACTAGCAGGCCGGTTAATAGAATTAATAAAAAAGTTGTTTTCATTGTCTCTGCATTGTTAGGCTAGCGTCTTTAATTGTATCCAATTGTCAGGAACTCGCTGTGACTGTAAGCTCAGGCCTTAATTCATCTCTCTATGTAGTGGCAACACCCATTGGTAATCTGGATGACATGGTACCGCGAGCAGTGCAGGTACTACAATCGGTAGATGTGATTGCCGCTGAAGATACCCGTCATAGCAAGCGTTTAATGCAGCATTTTAACATCTCAACCCCGTTAGTTGCCTATCATGATCATACCGGCGCCAATATTATCGATGCATTGACCAAAAAATTGGCTGATGGCCAATCCATTGCCCTGATTTCTGATGCAGGCACTCCCTTAATATCGGATCCTGGTTATCGTTTGGTCGATGCTGCCCTGACAGCGGGTATTCAAGTGGTGCCGGTGCCCGGTGCCAGTGCTGCTATCGCTGCGCTGTCTGCTGCTGGCTTGCCCTCTGATCGATTTATGTTTGAGGGCTTCCTTAATGCCAAACAGCAAGCCCGCACTAAACAACTGCAGGCGCTTAAGGACGAAACCGGTACACTGATTTTCTATGAGGCACCGCATCGAGTGCTAGCTTGTTTACGCGATATGGTGGTAGTTTTTGGTGCTGAGCGACAGGTTGTCATGGCTCGTGAATTAACCAAGACCTTTGAGACTATCAAACGGGCAACAGTGGCTGAGCTGGCTGACTGGGTCGAAGCGGACCACAACCAGCAAAAAGGGGAGTGTGTGCTGTTGGTTCATGGCGCTGACAAAATAGCTGGTTCTGATACCGAAGGTTATCGGGTGTTTGATATTCTCGCTGCTGAATTGCCTTTGAAGCAGGCGGCCGCTCTGGCGGCGAAAATTACCGGTGGCAAAAAAAATCAGCTCTATCAATATGGTTTGGATCAGCAACAGGACTAGGCGCTTCCGCTTGTTATTCTGCCCAAAGCGTGGCAATCTCCGACCCGAGCCAGCCAGGCAGTCGCTGGACCTTGTTCTCTGTTTTTTCACTTGTGGCTAAATGGGGTTGGGTCGAGAGGAAAGTCCGGGCTCCACAGGGTAGAACGCCAGATAACATCTGGGGGGCGTAAGCCTACGGAAAGTGCAGCAGAGAGTAGACCGCCGATGACTTCTTCGCAAGCACAGGTAAGGGTGAAAGGGTGCGGTAAGAGCGCACCGCGCGACTGGCAACAGTTCGTGGCAGGGTAAACCCCGTTCGGAGCAAGACCAAATAGGCCCTCTTAGGTGTGTACCCGCACTGAGGGCGGGTAGGTTGCTAAAGCATTATGGTGACATAATGCGTAGATGAATGACTGTCCACGACAGAACCCGGCTTATCGGCTGGCTCACCCAATTATTTTAGGATCTCAAAACGCCTTAGAGTCATTGTCTTAGAGTCTATGTTCCAGAGTCTATGGCCTTAGAGTCTATGGATTGCCGTCTAATCTACCTTACCCAATCTAGGTTTAAGAGTGCTGCGTGTTATCAACTGCACAAGGCTTGCAGTGCTTGGCACAAATGGACTTAACATTCTCCATCCTTAGTAGACTCAGAATAACATCTGATAATTTTTTCAATAATAGAAAAAATATCCCCAAAGAAGACAAGGCTTCCACAAAGTTGCATAAATTATTCCATGTGGCTGAGTAGAATGGGTCGTCTTGGCACCCGTGCGACCCAAGAAATGTAAATAGATTGCATGGTTA
>NZ_CAXAHB010000074.1:0-7416 GCF_963968385.1 uncultured Oceanicoccus sp. | reverse complement strand
CGTCTCGTCTCCAACAGCATAATTCTGTTAGGCAGCACCAAGCTATGGCCTTATATGTAAACTAAAGTCATTTTTTTCTGTGCTGTCATACTGACAAATTAAGCAGTGGCGATCACTGTCTACGATGGGTATGATGCAGACAATGATTTAACTATCACTTGGGAGCCGAAACCACTGTGCTAGGTCACTTAATGGTTGTTATCGCGTTGATAGTGGCGATTGCCATTATTATAAATCGCATTAAAAACACCCCTAAACAACAAAAGAAGCCTCTCTATTGGAAGCTAGGGCTGGGCGGGGTAGCAATTGCTTTAATCTTGCTGGCAGTAACCGGACGTATTCACTGGATTGCAGCGATGATTGGGGCACTGATCCCTATCGTCAAAAGCTCGCTATCCGTTTTAATTCGGATGTTTCCGTTGTTTCAGCGCTATCTGGGCTCCAGAAAACAGGCCGGCAACAATAGGCAAAGCGGCCCACCCCAACCCAATAGCGATATGCATGAAACAGCTGCCTACGAAGTACTTGGCCTATCCCCCGGCGCCAGTAAAGAAGAGATTATTCAGGCACATCGCAAAATGATGCAAAAGGTTCACCCTGACCGTGGCGGCAGTGATTATCTGGCGGCGCAAATTAATCAGGCAAAAGAGCTGTTAATCAATAATCTGTCGTAACTGTCACTAGAAATTCGCGATAAAATCGAGCTTTATCAATTACTTTTTTACTCGGTTATTTTAAGTCTATGAGCACAGTCTTTGTTGTAAAAAATCAACATGGGTTGTTTCGCTACTAAACAAAAGGAATCGGAATTATGAATGATACAGCCGCATACGAACTACTTGGCCTGTCGCCCGGCGCCAGTAAAGAAGAGATTATTCAGGCACATCGCAAAATGATGCAAAAGGTTCACCCTGACCGTGGCGGCAGTGATTATCTGGCGGCGCAAATTAATCAGGCAAAAGAATTGTTAATCAACAATCTATCGTAGCTGTCACTAGAAATTCGCGATAAAATCCCTGTTTAAAAATCACTCTTTGTACGGTTGTTTTAATTCTATGAGCACAGTTTTTGTTGTTAAAAACCAACATGGTTATTTCGCTAGTAAAAATAAGGAATGGGAATGCGGTCGCGATGCCAAATTATTATTTCGTAGCCCGCATAAAGATGAAGCGTTAAATATCGTGTTTGAGTTAAGCTCTAGGGATATTTATCTGCGTGCTGAAGCAATCAGTGTTGCATTAGATGACAAACAGCAACCCGTTGTTGAGGTTACTGCACCTCCTAAGCCCAAGCCCGAAGCTGAAATTTCGGATCAGCAAAATGAAGATACTGAAGCGGTAAACCTTGCTGTCGTTGAATCTGTAGAGGCGGAATCAGCAACACCGTCGGTCTAATGCCGCCGGTCTAATATAGACCCTGAAACAATAGAGGATATCTTTCCAGCCATGCTACGTATCTTGCTTTTTCTTGCCACTAATATGGCGATTCTAGTCGTTGCCAGTATTACCCTGAGTTTGCTGGGCTTTAACTCGATGATGGCTGCCAACGGTGTTGATCTAAACCTCACGGCGCTATTGGTATTTTGTGCAGTGTTTGGCATGGCCGGCTCTTTGGTATCACTGATGCTTTCGAAATGGATGGCAAAGCGTAGCATGCGTGTTGAGCTGATTGACCGGCCTGAAAATCAACAGCAACAGTGGCTAAAGGACACCGTTGCCGAGCTGGCCCAAAAGGCTGGCATTGGTATGCCTGAGGTGGGCATTTTTCCTTCCCCCGCAGCCAATGCCTTTGCCACCGGAGCAAATCGTAATAATGCGCTAGTTGCTGTCAGTGACGGCTTGTTGGAGCGTTTTTCCCCTGAAGAAGCCAAGGCGGTGATGGCTCATGAAATTGGCCATGTCGCCAATGGCGATATGATTACCCTGAGTTTAATTCAAGGGGTGGTCAATACCTTTGTGATGTTTTTTGCCCGGATTATTGGCCATGCCTTTGACCGTATTGTATTAAAAAACCAGCGCGGTTTTGGCATTGGTGCCTGGATTGCCACCATGGTGGCGGAAATGATCTTGGGCATTTTGGCGTCGACAATTGTATTTTGGTTTTCCCGTCGTCGCGAATTTCGGGCGGACATTGCTGGTGCCGAATTGGCTAGTCGTAGCGGCATGATTGCTGCCCTGCAACGCCTACGCAGTGAGCAAGGTCTGCCGAATGATATGCCGGGTGAAATGGCGGCTTTTGCCATTAATGGCCAAATGAAAGCAGGCTTGATGGCTTTATTTTTAACGCACCCGCCGTTAGAAAAAAGAATCGCTGCATTACAAGCGGGTGCTTAAAAGAAGTTTTACAGGCAAGAAATCCAAATCAATGAAAGATGAGTGGGCTAGTGCTAAATATGCTCCACTCGGTCAATTTCATACTCAATATCACCACCCGGTGCTTTAACCATCGCCACGTCACCTTCTTCCTTGGCAATTAGGGCACGCGCAATCGGCGAGGTTACCGATATTTTTCCAGTACTCACATCGGCTTCATCTTCGCCAACAATCCTGTAAGTGACTTCTTCATCGGTTTCGCAATTAACAATGGTTACTGTAGTGCCAAAAATAACCTTGCCGGTACAAGGCATCGAAGTGATATCAATCACCACACTATTGCTTAACTTACCTTCAATATCCTGAATTCGGCCTTCGCAAAACCCCTGCTGTTCACGCGCTGCGTGATACTCGGCATTTTCTTTTAAATCACCATGCTCACGCGCTTCTGCAATGGCTTGAACGATCCGCGGACGATCTTCTGTTTTTAGCCGATTTAATTCTTCACGCAGCGCTGCTTCTCCAGCAACTGTCATCGGAACTCTGTCACTCATGCCAATACCCTCCCGTGAACTTCCTGTAAACGACGCACTTCTGAACGGTCGCTAGCGTTGACTTTAATAGCTTCACAAACAGCATCAGCACCCGCTAACGTTGTGGTACAGAAAACTTTTTTGGCCAATGCGGTACGACGAATAGAAGCCGAATCAGCAACGGACTTTCTTCCCTCAGTAGTATTAACGATTAAAGTAATATCATCGTTTTTCAAACTATCAATAATATGAGGTCGACCCTCTTCTACCTTATTAACCAATTCAACGCTAATACCCGCTGCAGCAATCACTTTTTGAGTGCCTCTGGTGGCGACCAATTCAAAACCTAAATCAACCAGCTTTTCAGCGATGGCGACTACACCGCTTTTATCCGCTTCACGCACACTGATAAAGGCCTTGCCGCCGCTTGATAATTTTTCTCCGGCTCCCAATTGCGCTTTGCCATAAGCTTCAGCGAAGGTGTCACCCAACCCCATTACCTCACCGGTTGATTTCATTTCTGGCCCCAAGATGGGGTCAACCGCAGGGAATTTATTAAACGGGAAAACCGCTTCTTTCACACTGTAATAAGGAGGAATAATTTCCTGTGTAAATTGTTGATCCGCCAAAGAGGTGCCAGCCATACAACGCGCTGCAATTTTGGCCAATGATGTACCAATACACTTGGAAACAAAAGGAACCGTACGAGAAGCACGCGGGTTAACTTCGATTACATAAATCTCGCCATCCTGCTCAGCTAACTGCACATTCATTAGACCGCAAACACCTAGCTCAATCGCCATCGCCTTAACCTGATCACGCATTTTATCTTGCTGTTCAGCGCTTATAGAATAAGGCGGCAATGAGCAGGCCGAATCACCTGAGTGAATACCCGCCTGTTCGATATGTTGCATAATGGCGCCAATCACTACGTCTTTACCGTCAGATACCGCATCGACATCAATCTCAACCGCTGCATTCAGAAAGTGGTCTAGCAAAACTGGCGATTCGTTAGAAGCTTGTACTGCTTCGTTCATATAACGCAATAATTCATCTTCGTTATAAACGATTTCCATCGCGCGCCCGCCCAACACATAAGAAGGACGAACCACTAGTGGATAGCCAATATCAACGGCAGCATCTACAGCTTCTTCCGTGGAGCGTACCGTGGTATTCGGTGGCTGCTTCAGGCCCAGCTTTTGAATCATACTCTGAAAACGCTCACGGTCTTCAGCCCGATCGATGGCATCGGAGGTGGTACCAATAATCGGTACGCCGGCAGCCTCTAGATCACGCGCCAGTTTTAAGGGCGTCTGTCCACCAAACTGGACGATAACGCCTTTGGGTTGTTCTTTATCAACGATTTCTAATACATCTTCTAAGGTGACTGGCTCGAAGTATAAGCGGTCTGAAGTATCGTAATCGGTAGAAACGGTTTCAGGGTTACAGTTCACCATAATGGTTTCATAACCATCTTCACGCATGGCTAGGGCCGCATGCACGCAGCAGTAATCAAACTCAATACCTTGACCAATACGGTTAGGGCCACCACCTAAGACTAGAATCTTGTCTTTGTCACTGGCATCTGCTTCGCACTCTTGCTCATAGGTTGAGTACATATAGGCAGTACTGGTGGAGAATTCTGCCGCGCAGGTATCAACACGTTTATAAACAGGACGAATATTTAACGAACGACGGTAATCACGCACGGCTTGTTCGGTTTCATTGAGTAAAACCGATAAACGGATATCTGAAAATCCTTTGCGCTTTAAGCGAAATAACGCATCGGCATCTAGTTCGTTCAGGGATGAATTTTTCAGCTTATTCTCGCTGGCAACAATATCCTCGATTTGCACGAGGAACCAACGATCAATTTTTGAAAACTCAAACACTTCGTCTAGCGTCATACCAGAACGGAAAGCATCGGCCACATACCAGATGCGCTCTGGACCTGGGTTAATTAATTCGCGAATCAAGGTATCACGAGCATCGGCTTTATCGGTATCTAACTGATGTTCAAAACCTGATGAACCAACCTCAAGACCGCGCAAGGCTTTTTGCATCGACTCTTGGAAGGTACGACCAATCGCCATAACCTCACCCACCGATTTCATTTGGGTATGTAAACGGGCATCGGCTTCGGCAAATTTTTCGAAAGTAAAACGGGGAATTTTAGTGACCACATAATCAATAGCCGGCTCAAAGGAGGCTGGCGTTGCCCCGCCGGTAATATCGTTTTGCAATTCGTCCAGCGTGTAACCAATGGCTAATTTCGCCGCCACTTTTGCAATCGGGAAACCGGTGGCTTTAGACGCCAGCGCCGACGAGCGACTTACCCGTGGATTCATTTCAATAATAACCAGTCGACCGGTGTTTGGACATTGACCAAACTGCACATTCGAGCCACCGGTTTCAACACCAATTTCACGCAGCACTGCCAGCGAGGCATCACGCATAATTTGATATTCTTTATCGGTTAGGGTTTGTGCTGGTGCAACCGTGATCGAATCACCGGTATGCACCCCCATAGGGTCGAAGTTTTCAATCGAACAAATAATAATGCAGTTATCATTTTTGTCCCGCACCACTTCCATTTCATATTCTTTCCAACCAATTAATGATTCATCGATCAATAATTCATTGGTCGGCGACAGGTCTAAACCACGTTCGCAGATTTCAATAAACTCTTCCTTGTTATAAGCGATACCACCGCCGGAGCCGCCCATGGTAAATGAGGGACGGATAATCGACGGGAAACCCAACTGGCTTTGAACCTGCAGTGCTTCTTCCATACTGTGGGCAATGGCAGAACGAGGTGTTTCTAGACCAATTTTTTTCATCGCCTTGTCAAACAGATCGCGATCTTCGGCTTTGTCGATAGCTTCTTTGGTGGCGCCGATCATTTCTACGCCATGCTTGGCCAATACACCGTGACGATCCAGATCCAAGGCGCAGTTAAGTGCAGTCTGGCCACCCATGGTAGGCAATAGCGCATCGGGCTGCTCTTTTTCGATAATACGGGCAACGGTTTGCCATTCAACCGGCTCGATATAGGTGGCATCAGCCATCGCGGGATCGGTCATGATGGTGGCCGGGTTGGAGTTCACCAGAATAACGCGAAAGCCCTCTTCTTTTAATGCCTTACAAGCTTGCGCACCGGAGTAATCAAACTCACAGGCCTGACCGATAATAATAGGGCCGGCACCAAGAATCAGGATGGATTGTATGTCGGTTCTTTTTGGCATGTCTTCTCCGCTAACCAGCTATACCGTCTGGTTAACCTTTCTGTTAAGCAAGTCGCTGTTGGATTAACTCAATAAAATGATCAAATAACGGTGCCGCATCATGAGGTCCTGGGCTAGCCTCTGGGTGGCCTTGGAAACTAAAGGCAGCTTTATCAGTGCGATGAATACCCTGCAGCGAACCATCAAATAAGGATTTGTGGGTTACTTTTATATTGTCTGGCAAGGTCGATTCATCAGCGGCAAAACCATGATTCTGGCTGGTGATTAAGACGGTACCGTCTTCAATATTTTGCACCGGATGGTTGGCACCATGGTGACCAAACTTCATTTTTACTGTTTTAGCGCCCGAGGCCAGCGCTAGCAACTGGTGGCCCAGACAGATGCCAAACACCGGAATATCGGTTTGCAGAATTTGCTGGATAGCTTCAATAGCATAGGTGCATGGCTCTGGATCACCGGGGCCGTTGGATAGGAATATACCATCAGGGTTCATTGCCAAGACATCAGCCGCTGGCGTTTCGGCTGGGACCACAGTCAGTTTACAGCCGCGATCGACTAGCATTCTCAAAATATTGCGCTTAACCCCAAAATCGTAAGCGACGACATGGTATTGGCATTCTTCATCACTAAAGGTTTTATAACTATCGCCGCCTTGCGGGTCGGCTGATAAAGTCCAGCTACCTTGCTGCCAGTTATAGGCTTCTTTGGTGCAAACCACCTTGGCCAGATCCATGCCTTCCAAACCAGCAAAATCTTTGGCCAACGCTAGCGCCTTGGTTTCATCCAGATCTTCACCCGCCATAATACAGCCATTTTGAGCGCCTTTATCACGAAGAATGCGGGTCAAACGGCGAGTATCGATATCGGCTATGCCAATGATATTACGGCTCACTAAATAGTCTTGCAGACTTTGCTGATTACGGAAACTGCTGGCTAATAGCGGCAGATCACGGATAACCAGACCAGCGGACCAAATCTCAGTCGCTTCTTCATCTTCTGCATTGGTGCCGGTATTGCCGATATGAGGGTATGTCAGGGTAACAATTTGCCGAGCATAGGAGGGATCGGTAAGAATTTCCTGATATCCCGTCATCGCCGTGTTAAAAACGACCTCGCCCACCGAATGCCCAACGGCACCGATGGCGATTCCTTTGAAAATACTGCCGTCCGCAAGGGCGAGTATGGCTGGTATTGTCAAGCAAACCTCCTAAATAAAGGGCATAGAATGTGAGGTAACAACCGATGTATCGGGGCAATAAATTGCTATCAGCAAGCCGTAAAAAAGCGAGATGAAGGTACAGCCTCATCTCGCTCTATATTCTCCCC
>NZ_CAXAHB010000073.1:0-7603 GCF_963968385.1 uncultured Oceanicoccus sp. | reverse complement strand
AGAAGTACGATAAGTGATTGGTTGACCGAAGATGATTCATGTATATTTACTGGTAAGTCTTATAGTCTGGTAATCTACGGATAAAACAAAACAATAAATAATTGTGTCGGGAAATAATTATGATAAAAATTAAGCAGCGTGCTTTCGCGGTAGTTTTTGCAATCGGAGGGGCTAGTTCTGTTGCCCACAGCGCAGCACTCGAAGAGGTGATTGTTACTGCCACCAAGACCAGTGCTAGCTTGCAAGACGTGCCAGTGGCTGTACAAGCCTTCAGCGCAGAGAAGATTGAAGAAGCAAATATTAATAATGCCAATGACGTGGCAATGATGACACCAAGCTTGACGGTGACCAGTAATACCACCCCTTTTAACACTAAACTCTCGGTTCGAGGTCTGGGTACTCCGCAAAACGATCCTGCACTGGAGCCCGCGGTCGGTCTGTTTGTGGATGGTGTTTTTCTAGGCCGCTCTGGCCTGGGTATGAGCGATCTTACCGATATTGAGCGTATCGAAGTTCTACAGGGCCCTCAGGGAACGTTATATGGTAAGAATACCAATGCCGGCCTGATTAGCGTGGTGACCAAGCGCCCTAATTTTGAGGAAACAGAAGGCTTTATAAAGGTTGAGGCCGGAAATTACCAGATGCGCAAGTTGACCTTGGCGAGCACTGGTCCGTTGAATGATACGATGGCCTATCGTCTGTCGAGTAGTATTCATCAGCGTGATGGTTATCTTGAAAACGCTGTTGGGCCTGATCAGAATGACGCTGATGACTGGAACGTGCAGGCAAAAATGATGTGGGAGCCCAATGATCGGCTCACTGTATTGCTAAGTGGTGCTCGTACCGCTCGCAATGCTAATTGTTGTGCGCCGGATGTGCTTCATAGTGAAGAAATGTTAGGTAAGTTAGATGAGTTGGATATTGAAGGTTATGCGCGCGACGAAGACCCAAATGATCCCTATGATTACAAGATAGCGGTCAATCAGCCCAGTGCCTTCCAAACGGAATCTGATCTGGTTTCCCTGAAAATTGACTATGATCTGGACTGGGCGCAGTTGACTGCGATAACCGGTTGGAATGATCACGAATATACAACGGCTGGGGATTCCGACCGAACTCCACTGGATATACTCTACACTGAAGGTCAATATGGTGCGGGTAACAGCTTGTCACAGGAACTGCAGCTGACGGCTAGCCCTAGCGATGTCATCGATTATCAGTTGGGTCTGTTTTATTACCAACAGGAAATTCAGCGGGGTGATGGTGGCCCCTTTGCTTTTGTCGGTAGCGATATTGATTCTTCAACAGGAAATGCCAAATCGGTTGCTTTACCGGGTGATGAGCTTGTTGGACAGCATATTTGGGATAGCGATACCTTTGCCGTTTATACTCAGGTTACTTGGCACCTTGGTGAGCGTTTGCACTTGACCGGCGGCCTGCGTTGGACAGAAGAAACTAGGGAGGCTCGCCTATATCTTGAGAGTTTTCCTGTTGAGCGCCCTGAGGGTGATGAAGCTCAGAAAGAGTATTTTGCTTCTATAACAACGGAAATTGATACCAGAAACAATCCTTTAAAGCGCAACTCTGAAAATGTGGACTGGATGCTCAAAGCGGCCATGGATGTTGGCGATGCCAGCATGATTTACATCAGTGCCGCAACGGGTAGCAAGTCAGGTAATTTTAATGGCGTCAACGGTGCAGCGGATGAGCGTGAATTTGACGATGAAGACACGCTGAGCTACGAGTTAGGTCTAAAGTCCGACTTGCTCGATAATAGTGTGCGCCTTAATATCGCCGTCTTTCAAACTGAAATCGATAATTATCAAAGTCAAAAAGCCAGTGAAGACGCTGATACTACTGGTACGGTTGTTGTAAACGAGGATGCTGCGGAAATATCCGGGGTTGATATACAGTTAGATGCGCGGCCGTTGCCGAATCTGACCCTATCTGCCGGTTTGTTATACCTTTACAAGTACGAGCTTACCGAAACGGCGCGGCCTCTCAATCATGCAGCAGATTTCAGCGGTAATCTGGCCGCTACCTTGGTTTTCCCGCTGGCTGACGGCATGCTATATCTGCGTGGCGATTATGCCTATCAGGGTGAGCATGTTCATACCGGCGTTCCGCAATTTTCGCCCTTGGATGTTAGTGATAGAGAGCTTGTCAATTCAAAGATTGGCTGGCGTAATGAGCAATGGAATATTTCGATCTGGGGCAAAAACCTGACCGATGAAGCCTATGCTAGCGCCTCGACTAGTTATAGTGGACTTTCAGGCCAAAAAATGTTCTTCCTGACACCTCCGAAAACCTATGGTGCGACCTTGCGCTATAATTTCTAAAAATTCGCCACAGCCCCTGATATATAGGTCGGGGGCAGGTGAAGCAATCAGGCTTTGGTTGGCGACAAATCAAGTTTGAACGCATAATTGACCACACCCTTTTAATAAATTGAGTAAGTATTGTTGATGGCTTGGTTGACTCAATTAAACAAGCCTTGGCTGCATTTTTTGTTGCTGGGAATTGTTTTTTTTAAACTGCAGAGCGTGATCTTACCCGAGCCCAAAACAGTGATTGGACCAGTCGAGGGAGCCCGGCTAGAAGCATTGCAACAGCAATGGTTTACACTGACCGGCCAACTGCCCTCGCCAAAGCAGACGGCAAAATTAATCGCCGATGAGCTAGATCGTGATGTCCTCTTTCAGCGTGCTCTTGAGCTTAATCTCCACCTCCGTGACAGCATTGTCTATGATCAACTGCTCCGCGATATGCGCTTTTTGGGTTTGGCAAAGGGCAAAACCGATGACGCATTGTTTCAACAAGCTCTGGCAATGCGTCTGCATCTGAGTGACGAGATTGTTAAGCGGCGACTTATTCAGCACATGCAACAGCGGTTATTAATAGACAATCCACCCCCAATGCCCAGCCAAACCCAAATTGCAGAGAAGTTTGCGATTAGCAAGCAGCAATATCGCAGACCGCCGCGCTATTCCATTGAGCACTTGTTTTTTAATGCTGAACGTGAGGCAGAAGTGGAGACTGTTATTGCCGAGATTCAGCGGCAGCGCCTCGATGCTAAGGCGGCCAGACATTTAAGTTCTCCTTTTATTTCGGGTAATAAATTTGTGCTTCAGACGCCCGACCAGTTGGCCAAGTACTTTGGCGCCGGCTTTGTGTATAAGCTGGAGAGGGCAGACCCCGTTGTCGGTCAGTGGCTTGGACCGATTCATTCTAGCTACGGCTTGCATTATGTATGGGTCACGGCGATTGAACCCGGCCGTGATGCTCGATTGGACGAGGTTATATCGCAATTGCGCAGTGATCTGGAGGCTACAGCGCGCAGCCAAGCTCTGCAGCATGCCATTGCCGCTTTGCGCAAGGATTACGAGGTGAGGCTGTGATATTTTATCTGCGGATCATAGTGGGTCTGCTAATGATGCTATTAGCCTACACGGCTCAGGCTCATCTTTTTGCTCCCTCGTTACTAAAGGTGGTGGAAACCCAGCCGTACTTATACAACGTAGTCTGGAAAACTCCGGCCAAATCCACCAGCACTATTCCTTTGCAGCCTGTCTGGCCGGATCATTGTAAGGTTCAAGCTGAAAGCCCGGCGTGGATGGAAGGCACGGGTATTGTCTCTAGTTGGCAGTTGGTGTGTGACCAGTTGGGCAAGCAAGGCTTGGTTGGTCAGGTCCTGAGCGTTTCTGGGCTAGGGGCAAATCAGGTGTCCGCCATGGTGATACTTAACTTGCTCGATGGTCGCAATTACCAACAGGTATTGACCGCACAAGCCCCTGAATTTCAGGTGCCGGTTGAGCCTGCCCAGAGCCGGGTAATAACCGAGTATTCAGTACTGGGGGCGGAGCATATTTGGGGCGGTGTTGATCACCTGATGTTTGTTTTTGGTTTGCTGTTACTGGTTGGGGCTGGTATGCGGTTAATTGCTACCATTACGGCATTTACGGTGGGCCACAGTATTACTTTGTCACTGGTGACACTGGGTGTGTTTAGCTATCCAGTGCTGTTGGTGGAATTCACCATTGCCCTGAGTATTTTTATCTTGGCTCTGGATCTTGCCCGTAGTGACCAGGCGGGATTATTTCGTCGCTCTCCTTGGTGGCTAGCCGGAGGTTTTGGTTTGTTGCACGGGATGGGGTTTGCAGGTGCTTTGGCCGAGGTCGGTCTGCCCCAGAATAGCCTACCTTTGGCCCTACTGTTTTTTAATATCGGCATAGAGGTGGGGCAAATTGTTTTTGTTCTGTTATTACTCGGTGTCTGGCAGCTGGTTAAGCGTCCACTATCGGGTTGGCAGCAACGTTTGATGCCGGTGCCTGTTTATGCCTTGGGCGGGCTATCTGCCATGTGGTGCATTGAGCGTGGGCTGCTACTTTTGTGATCAGTTAACCCTAATAAATCGGCAGGGGACGTGATTAATCGGTTAGTTAACGTTTAAAAGCGTGTCTAACAAGAAAAAATAGAGAGCATAATATGTTAAAGAAAGTCGGTTTAAGCGTCATTGTTTTGTTACTTCTGGCGTTTGGTTTTATCTGGCTCAAATTACTGCTGCCGTTGCAGTTATCAGCAGATAAATATGGCCCAGATACGGCTGGCCGCGATTATGCCTTACAGGACGACAGTCGTATAACCTTGCCCGCGCCGCAGGCAGCCAGTTATCAATCAGCGCCCAACCCAGATATGAATTTGTATTGGGGTGAATTGCATCTTCACACCGCCGAAAGTTTTGATGCCGCTCTATTAGGTAACCGGCTGAGTATTGAAGATGCTTATCGCTTTGCCAAAGGCGAGCCACTCACTGTTGCCGGCGATGAGGTTATGCAGCTTAGCCGCCCCATTGATTTTGTGGCGATCACCGATCATGCTGAAGGCTTTGGCACCCGTACCCACTGTGATCAGCCAAATCTATCGTTTAGTGAGCGAGCTGCTTGCTGGCTGGCTAATGAACCCAACCCAAAGATTTTTCAAATGTTGTCAGGGGCGGTGCGTGGTACCTCGGTTCCCGGTGATCCATCAAAACCCGCGGGCGTCTATCAACAAACAACTCGCCAACCCATTGCCCCCGGTTCTTTCCCGACCTGTAAATTTGGCGATGGTGCGTTCGAGCGGTGCATAAAAAACGCCGCCTCCGATTGGGCACGCTATATCGAGCTCGCCGATAAATACTATGAGCCGGGTATATTGACCACGCTAATTGCTTATGAGTTTTCGCCAGGACTGCCCGATCAGGGTAAGCATCACCGCAATGTTATTTTTCGCTCCAACACGGTGCCTGACCGAGCCATTTCAAGTTTTGATGTGCCCAATGCCATTGAACTTTGGAAGGGGCTTGAGGCTGGCTGTGGCGAAGGTTGCGATTTTCTCACCATACCGCATAACCCCAACAAAGCCTGGGGCCTAATGTATTCACGCTACACCTGGGATGGTCAGGAATACGATCAGGCCGATTGGCGGCTGCGGCAAAAGCGCGAACCATTGGCAGAAATTTTCCAGATTAAAGGGGCGCAGGAGTGTGCGCTTGGTGTTGGCGCTACCGATGAAGAATGCGCTTTCGAGCAGGTATTTGACCCTTGCCAGCCGGGCGAAAAGACCGGTTGTGCGTTCGAAACAGGGTTTGTTCGTCAGGGACTAAAGGTCGGTTTAGAGCTTGAACGTGAACTGGGATTCAATCCACTGCAAGTCGGCTTTGTTGCCGCTACCGACAGTCATAATTCCAACCCCGGTGATGTCGAAGAATGGGATTTTCCCGGTGCAGCAGGTGCAGTCACCTCGTCTGCGATGCGGCGCTTACGTGAGGACGTGGTGGAAGAGGCCTATAAATCCACTACCCGGTTTAATACATCAGGTGGACTTGCCGCGGTTTGGGCGCCAGAGAATACCCGCGAGGCAATTTTTGATGCGCTAGCTCGCCGTGAAACCTATGCCACATCCGGCCCGCGCATGGCGATGCGTTTCTATGCAGGCTGGGGTATTAATCAGCTAGTGCTGAATGATCCCGAAGCAATTCAGTTGTCAATGGCAAAAGGTGTGCCGATGGGTGGTGTGCTATACCCCGACGCGAACCAGCAAAACTCCCCCGGCTTTTTGGTCTGGGCGACCCGGGATCCACTTGATGCGCCGTTGCAGCGGCTGCAAGTGATTAAAGGTTGGCTCGATGCTAAGGGGCAGGCCCACGAAAAAGTGGTTGATATCGCCTGTGCTGATGGTTTGACAGTTGATCCTGCAACACAGCGTTGCCCGGATAATGGCGCAACGGTGGATCTTAATACGTGCAATTACAGTCAGGGCTCTGGCGCCAATGAGCTGAAAACGGTTTGGCATGACCCCGACTATGATTCAACTCAGAGTGCTTTCTACTATGTTCGTGTACTGATGAACCCGACCTGTCGCTGGTCAAGCTATGACGCTATCCGCCTAGGACGCGAGCCGGACGCGCGCGTGCTGCCAACCATTCGTGAGCGGGCATGGACAAGTCCGATTTGGCTTGACCCTAAAGGGTGATAGTGTAACGGCAGTTAAGATAAACAATAACTGCCAGCCACCGCGCTTAAGTGGTTCGCTAATCGCGCGGTTCATTGTTTGCTGAATCACTCCCACCAAGGGTAAAAATCGGGCATATCCTTATCAATAGTATCGATGTAATTGGCCTGGCGTTTCTCAAGAAAGGACGCCACCCCCTCCTTGCCACTGCCGATACTGGTGTAGAACATCGCTAACGAATCAACTTTGTGCGCTGTCATTGGGTCCGGCTGGGCCGCGTTGCGGTACATCATTTGTCGGGTTAGGGCGATAGCAACCGGACTGTGGGAGCTTATTTTCGCGGCGATGCGGTAGGCTTCATCCAGCAATTGCTCAGCTGGTACCACAGCCTTCAAAAATCGGCCCGCCAGCGCCTCATCGGGCTTAAGAATATCGCCGCTATAAGCCCACTCCAATGCTTGCGAAATACCGACAATGCGAGGTAGAAACCAGCTGGAACAGGCCTCTGGTACGATGCCGATTTTATTGAACACAAAGCCAATACGTGCGTGTTCTGACGCCAATCGAATATCCATAGCGCAGGTCATGGTAGCACCAATACCCACGGCGGCGCCGTTGATGGCTGCGATCACAGGTTTGGTACAACGGTAGATGGCAAGGGTAACTCGGCCACCGGTATCGCGTACACCGTTAACGATATCGTCTTGCTCCAGTTTTGTTTCCATATCTTCCATAGTAGGGCGTAGCTGTTCGTTGAGGCCAAAGACATTACCGTCGACGGATAAGTCCATGCCGGCACAAAAAGCCCGGCCAGAACCGGTAACAACAATGGTGCGCACCTCGTTATCGGCACTGGCCCGATCAAAGGCATGCACCAGTTCTTCTGCCATTTCAACGGTAAAAGCATTGAGTTGTTCGGGACGATTAAGGGTTAGCGTTAGAATAAAATCCTTCACTGTATAATCGAGTGTATTGTAAGTCATCACGCATCCTTGGTTGAGTCAGTAAATTGAGTTAACTGCCAGTCAGTGTGTCTGCAAGCGATAATTCAGCGATAGCAGGTATTGTTGGATAGCTAGCTTATGGTGTGTGGCCCTTAATGAAGCAAGCA
>NZ_CAXAHB010000072.1:0-7737 GCF_963968385.1 uncultured Oceanicoccus sp. | reverse complement strand
AATAACTTAATAACTTAATAACTTAATAACTTAATAACTTAATAACTTAATAACTTAATAACTAGTATCGGGAAAGTTTTCAGCACTTTCCATTTTTATGGCCAACGCATCATACAGAGAATGTCGCAGTGTAGGAATTTGTAACACACGTACATGGTAAAAGGGCGGCGTTGCTGGGTCAAAATCCGGATTATACCATACCGTCACCAGCTGCGCGGTACCCACAGAATTTTGATACCTTGCTATTTTAGTATCGACAGTGTTTTTAACCGCAGATAATTTTCCGTTGTTATCCAGTAGCATATAACTCTCTGCGCTGAATGGCGGCCAGAATGCTGTCGCGAGTGTTTTCTTGCGCCCAAACAGCGGTCAGCCCTGAGGTGGGCATCCCCCACCCACTGATTGCGCGTTCATCAGTATTCCGATCCTGCTTGTAGGCGGCAATAGAATCGGTTGGCATTTTGCCATGAAAGTTATCTTCCTCTGCAACACCAACCGATGAAACGACGAAAAACATCGTCAAATAGAGTAGTCGCATAACAATATCCTGATTTTTTAGGTTTTTTCTTATTCATGAATCTTTTACCTGCCGTTTACTCGCCGAAAAGAGGCTAAAGCGAGGCTCTACGGCGAATTTCTGCAGCTATTAACCACAGACGATCCTGTCCCCATACGGTCAGATCAGGTTCACCATCTGGCCCGCTAAGCCGGTAGGATGGCACCCCCCATAAGCCCATTCTTTCGACCATTTCACGCTGGTTCTGCTCAACAAACGACTTCCAATCATCGCTACCCATATGTTGGACGGCCTCGCGCCAATCAAGACCAGCCTCTTCCACTGCTCGGCGCATATTAGCCTTTTTGTGCAGACCCCTACCTTCTGACCAGGCATTTCGCAAAAGGACACTGTGGAGTTGGGTATCTTTACCAAGTGAGCTTGCCCAAGGGAAAAGGGAATAAGCTTGCCTTGTTGGCGTGCCAATAGGGGTGACCTGTTTTTCAAATGGTACACCAAGAAAATCTGCTTCACGTTTAGTATCAAAGTAAATATATTTTCCCTTGATTAGCGTAGCTGGTACGCCGCGCATAATCATTGGTAGTACGGGTTTATGCCGAAACTTTATATTGCAAGTCTTGGCGAGCTCTAGAGTTTTATCAAAAATGATCGACGTGTAAGGGCTGTTCAGTGATGGATAAAAATGTAATTCAAGATGACTGGCATCAACACCGCTTACATCTATTGCAGGCCTGCTAACGAGGTATGGTTCATTCGGGGCATGACAAGCGCCAAGGTCTCGCAGTCGCTGTTCCAAATAGAATAGCCTGTCGACGCCCCAGTACCACTCGCCGCCATAATAAAAGGTAGCACCAGAGTAATGCTCTAGCTGTGCCAGTCGTGCAGAGCCCTGATCCAGTTTCTGACTGACTTCGGATTCGCCTGATTGACTTTGTGCAATCGATTCGCCTAGCCAACTGCTTTGACTGATTTGTTCTATATTTTCAATAAAATCCTCTGCCTTCATCCCTGAAAGTGCGGCTGCGGCGGCCTGTTGGCTTTCTAAGTCGGGCGACAAGCCAGCACTGCTTGGAAAGCTTAATCCATAGTGTGGTGCGACAAGCTCAGCATCTCTGCGCGCCCAAGTCGCCAGCTTTTGTAATTCGGGCTGGTTGTCGCCACCTGAGGCACGCACCAAGTGAGGAACTATTTTTATATCGTAGCGAGCTGCCAATCTGGCAATAATCTGAGCTGTTAGATGCGAGTAAGGATCATCGAGTTGATGAAAATACTCCACTACATGATCAGCCTTGCTGGCTTGCCGGTTCTTTTCAAACGCAATTCGTTTTTTTCTGATTTGTTTGGCACTCGTTACTCGACTGTAAAACTTTGCCATCACAAATCGCACAAAGTTGGATGGATCAACCATATTTTTAGAGTTGGGATTGTTCTCTGGCTCAACCATAAGATGGACTCCAATCAATAACTTTTAGTCGCATTAGATTCACTGAGTGACACTGCCGAATCCAATGGCACTTATTGCCCATTCGCTTTCAGGTACTCTCTGTACCAATGACTGAGTGACAATCCGGAAATCTTCCGGCTTTAGCCTATCCGGATTAATAGTATGAGACAGCCGCGCTTCTTGTTTGCTGCCGTCAACCACTGTAGCAAGCACCGATGGATCCTTACCCGAAACTATCGAACAAGCTGAAGCCAAATTCGTTACCGCTTTGTTGAGTTGGGCCGGTGTCAGGTTGGCTGCACTTTGTTGCAGCAAATTAACCAATGTGGCGGCATCTGCCTGTGCCATGTCGCCGTCGCTGACGGCTTTATAGATAGCACCACCGGCCTGCTTCAACAGCACCTTTATCTGTCGTATATCTGTGTTGACTGAGGCAATATCAGCAACCAGATCTAAAGTGCTAGCGTTGGCAGCGCGGGCCTCGGCCGCGCATATTGCATCACGCGCCATCAAATCTAGGCGAATCGGCTTGTAGCGCGTAATACCTCCCGTAAGCTCTGCTGTTAACTCCGGATACAGCGCTTTACCCGCAGCGCGACGGATGGGTGAACTGGCAACATAAATACTGCCATCCGGCCCCACTGTACTCATAGCCACAGAATCTTCCCGGCCTTCGGCAAAGTAGCGTAGCTCTCCGGTTTCGCGGTCAAGAAGCCCTATGCCAACATGCAACATGATGTTGGCGCCGAACAGCGACTTGCCACCGCCGATCATCACAACCACACCATTGGCAGTAATTGTTGCTGTTAAAGCATTAGTCTGCTTATCGACATTGGCATAGCCATCAAAACCGGTCAAATTTGCCTTCCAGGCTAGGGAGCCACTGTCGCCGTTATCAACCACCTTGATCATATCTGTGGCGGTCGGGGCATAAAGTTCACCGTTATCGGGAGACACCGAAATGGAACCCACCAATGCCTCGCCTACATTCAACCGCCAAATTTCATTTAGGTCAGCATCAAAAGCAATCACATTACCAGCGTTATCCGACCCATATACACGGCTACCGTCTGCACTCAGCGCAGGGGTCGATCCGGTCCCACCCTGAAAGGTCGCGCGATTCAGAATCTGAAATTCCAACCCACCATTACCGTCGTCAACTAGGTCGAGAAGGTAGAGGGCACCCAGTTCAGACCTGCCGTCCTCGACCCCATCCTCTGCGTCTTCCGCGGTGGCAGCAAGAAAGATTCGGCCGCTATCAGGAGAGATGCTAAAAAAATTCGTCACCACGCCACCGCCACCATAAAGGTAGCTAATGACGGCTGTAAAAATGCCTTTACCATCACCGGTTTTTCCAAAGACTTCATCCATCAGCAGGTCGACCTTATCGATGAGAAAGCCGGGAATTTTCACTCCGATGCTGCTAATCGCAGGCGCACCGGGCACCTGACCCATGGGTGCAACCAGCTCACCAGTTTCGCGACTGAAGGCAATCAATTTTCCTGACATGGTGACAGTAATCAGTGAATCTGTCTTTGGATGGTAGTTGAAACTGTGAGCTCGGGTATGAGCGGCACTCCCTTCACCGCGCGTCGGCAGGCTCAGACCGGTAGACGAGCTCCAGATGATAGAACCATCCTGCCGCATGGCTACGGCGCGGGTATAACTGACATGATAGATAATTTGTGAACCGGGATTGTCCGGATCATTGAGAATAAACGGACCGCTGTTTGATTCTCTATCACTGTCAGCAGGCAGCGCCCAACGCCGCTCGCCCGTTTGGGCGTCAATAGCAACTAATGCCGTGCGCGCTCCTTTGTAGAAGGACGAAGTAAAGTAAAGATTGCCAGCGTTATCCAAGACAGGGCCAGCGCCGATAAAATACTCAGGCTCCGCTGTCCAGTCGTGCTCAAACATGGGGGCGGCAACCACCCAGACATTATCTGAATTATTAACACCGACATGGATGGCGCTAAAGGTATCAGGCTCGGGGATGATGTCGAAGCCATGCTGCCCCGCAGAACGTGCGCCAACCGGCTTCCACTGGGTAAGTTGTGGAGAAGGAAAAACCTTCGGTTTATGGACCCGCTCACTGCCAAAGAATACGTTGAACGCGACATAGTCAAGCAAGATTGCCAGCACTACGATCAGCAACAAACCCACTATTTTGCGCGTGGTCATTTACGATTTACCTCATTCATGTTTTGTGTTGGCAATACCGCTTCAAATTATACAATCGATCAATTATAGTGGTTGCGAAAAAATGCATAGGGTCTTATTCGGCCAGATGTAGCATTCTTCAGCTTGAACCTCGAGATCCAAGTCTCAAGATTACGTAACAGATTAAATAATAATGCAAGAACAAACCTTACAGCGCAGTATTTATAAGCACTTGATATTTCAACTGAATCAGGCAGGGATTAGCGAACAGCAGCTATTTGACAGGTTTGCACTTGGCACCTCGGAGATGTCGCTTGTTAACCATAAAGTGTTTGCGGGTACCGAGGCACTAACACAGCTAGAAACGGCGGTAAAACTAGCTGGTGATAAGAGTCTCACCTTTAGACTGGGCCAAAAGGTGGATATTGCTAACTATGGCGCTTTTGGCTTTGCCTTAATGAGCTGTGCCAATTTGAGAGAAGCCATAACGCTGTTGGTACGTTACGGCAAGGCGTTTTTTCAAACCAATTGGAAGTCCTATGAGACAGACAGCGGTTTATTACTGCGTATTAATCTGAATACAGGAACAGCTGAACAACAGCAATTTATGCTAGAGATGATTTTTTCACAACTCTCATTCCTTTCCACTACGCTTTATGGCGGTCAGGTGGAAGGTTCCGAATTGCATCTGACTTATCCTGCTCCCACATACCAAGCTTACTACCAGAAATTGATCTCGGTACCCGTGAGCTTTAACCAGAAATACAACCAACTGTATTTTCCCGCAAAGGTGCTGGATATACCGATTAGAACGGCAAACCCTTCAGATCATGTCGTATTTCAACAACAATGCGAAGAAATGCTGCGAGACTTAAGTAGTGTGGGGAAAATCACGTCGAAAGTAAGGCGTTTGCTGATCCTATCCGCTGGCGAATTCCTTGATATATCACAGGTATCCAAGCGTCTTTGTGTCAGCGAGCGAACATTGAGACGCCGATTGAAAGACGAGTCAACCAGCTTTAGAGCCATCCTCGATGAAATCAGAAATCTGCTTGCCTGCAAGTACCTTACAAAAACGTCCCTAACCGTCACCGAGATCGCACACCTTTTAGACTTCAGCGAAGCTATCCATTTTCGTCGCGCTTTTGTGCGTTGGAACGCAATTACACCCGCAGAATATCGCCAAAAGCAAAACCCATAGCCAAGGGTACTAGGGGATTAATAATACTAATATCCTGGATATCACGAATGGTTAACGATTAAGCGCCTTATTGTCGATGATCGGCAGGCTATTCTAGATACCCGTTTCGGGGTGAAGCATTCAGTCCAGAGTAAGCATATGCTCAACACCGGTACCAGCAAGCACAGCATCAACACTGGCGCGGTCCGCGTCACTCAGCGCGTTGTAAAGCTCATTGGTCCAGCGCAGACACTTGGCCTGATAAGAGAAAGTCTGCTGGGTCCAAGCGCAGCCATCGATCTCGGCGTCCCAAATCTTTTCGCCTTTTGCTACGGCATCAGCATTGGCTAATTGCGCTGGGACGTAGACCCGCCCAATCTCCTCAAGCAAGCCGCGTAAGCTTTCAGGTTGATCGGCCAAACTCAACCAATCTTGCTCCGTTGGATCCAGTCCACTCTGGTCGCACATCAAATCGACCCAAGCTACGGTGCGTGGCGACATTTTATAGGCGATCGCTCTGGGGGTGGGATCAAATCCTACCAATTGGCTTAACTGGCCGAAGAGGGCGAAGTCCCCTGCCCCAGGTCGCTGACCCAGTATAAAGTTTTGATTGGCCAGATGATTTTCCATGGCGGTAAGAAAACGCCGATAGCTAGCATCAATGATCGGTGCCGTGGTGGCATTGGAGCCCACCACGTGAAGGCGGCCTATCTGACGGTCCGCGATCCAGTGTTTGAATTCTGTATGGGCATCTTGCTTGATACTAACATCTGTACTCAACGGCAACATAGTGCCAGCATTGTCGGCATCAACTGACTGATGCCAACGATAGTGAAACATATATTTGGTGCACCACTCGTCAGCAAAATCTTCAATCAGGTAATCAATAAAAGTCAGCGCCGGGTCGGCAGGCAGTACCGAGCGCCCGCTGTAGCTTTTTTCCAAACGCCGGATAATCAGCGTGGAATCACAAACCACTTGCGTCTCTTCACCGTCTTTAAAAAAGAAGGTCGGCTGCAAAGCGGGCACGGGCTCCTCTAAGCCCATCGCTTTACACACCGTTGCAGGAAAGGCCCACTTCACCCTATAGGGCAGCCGCCGATAGCGTAGCAGAGCCACCATCTTTTGGGTATAAGGCGACCCTGTTCCACCTGCTAGTACAATTGGCTCATAAGACGCCATCTTTATTACCTCTTAGAGTGTTAGTTAAACATTCCCTGCAAGCCTGATAAGATCTGACACCTCTTGCGACAGGCGTAGAGAAGATCAAGCTTATCAATAGAATTTTATCCCGCAGTCTGATCGAAAAATATTTCTGCTACGGATAGTGATAAAAGACAGGCCCCGAGCTAAAAAATCAGTTAACCAAAAAGTATTGGTGGTGCTTATTTTCGACTTCTTTAATTAACTCGACGAAAACAGCCCCATGCCATGAATTTCACCACTGGTCTGTGCTTTAATTTCGCTCGTCAGAAAATTAACGCTGCCAATGATAACCGTTATACATCGATAATGGGTCTCTTTGAAAAAGCATTTTTTACAGTGCTGCCCCAGTTAATTAATTTACCATTTTTTCTAATCTTCACTTGGCAGCAGCAAACATTCTCTTGGTTTGTTTCGCTATTACTTGACGGGATAAATTAGGAAACCAGCGTTTCATCTGCCAAAGACGGCGCTCCCTCTTATGCGGCACAATCCAGAATTGATTGTTCAATACAGCTTTATAAATATCATCCGCAATATCGTCCGCTGTAATTTTAGAGCGTGACATTACTCGCTCCACTTTGCTGTTCATATCAATATTCGAAATTTCATTATTCATCGATTCCATTAAATTAGTTTCGAAGAAGGCGGGACAGACAACCGTCGTATTAATATTGCTCGCACCCAATTCAATCGCCATGGTTTCAGATAAAGACACAACACCCGCCTTCACTGCATTATAACTACTCATCATCGGAGCCGTTAGCAGGCCTGCCACCGAGGCGATATTAACGAAGTGACCACCACCTTGCTGTTTAAACAGAGGCGTAAAGACCTTAATACCCCGCACAACACCGAATAAATTAATATCAAAGACCCACTGCCAGTCATCCAGCGTAATATTTTCGATAGCCCCTACCGTTCCTGCAACACCCGCATTATTGACGACAACATCAATGCCGCCCCAGCGTTCTATCAAGTTATCTTTGACGTCCTCTATATCACGCTCATTGGTAACATCGCAATTCACATAAAAAGAGTCTGGCGACAACATTTGCAAGGCGCTTTCTGCCTCTTTGCCCCGCTCATGGTTAAGATCGCCTATACAAACTTTATAGCCGGATTTTGCAAAACGCAGGGCAATCGCCTTGCCTAAGCCGCTTGCACCACCAGTTACAAATATTCTTTGCTGACGATTCTGTTTCATTGCGCTCACGTTGCCTTTTCTTCAAT
>NZ_CAXAHB010000071.1:0-7760 GCF_963968385.1 uncultured Oceanicoccus sp. | reverse complement strand
CCACAACTAAAGCCTGCATTTCTCCATCTGTACCAATGCTGATACGTAGATATTCGTCTATGCGAGGTTTTTGAAAATAGCGGACTAAAATTTTATGCTCACGCAATTGGGCAAATAATATTTCGGCGGTGACGCCATCAGGCTTAGCCATAATAAAATTAGCCATTGATGGCAATATCTCAAAACCTAATGCTTGCAACTGCGCCGCGGTCCACTCACGAGTATCGATAATTTTCTGACGACAGTGATTAAAATAATCCTTATCTTCGATAGCAGCAGTGGCAGCCAGTTCAGCCAAACGATCAACTGAATAGGGATTAAAGGAATTTTTAACCCGCTCTAAAGCTTCGATCAATATTGCATTACCCAAAGCATAGCCGACTCGACTACCGGCTAAAGAACGCGACTTCGACAAGGTTTGCACTACTAGCAAATTAGGATAACGATCTATCAAACCGGCCGCTGATTCACAACCGAAATCGACATAGGCTTCATCAACAATAACGACACTATCCGGATTGCTGTTTAAACACTTTTCGATCGCATCCAAACCTTGGCCTATTCCCGTCGGTGCATTGGGATTTGGAAAAATGACACCACCGTTTTCGCGCTGGTAGTCGGCCAAATTAATAGTGAAATTTTCAGCCAAGGGTAACTCGATATAGTCGATATCAAACAGGCCGCAATAAACCGGATAAAAACCATAGGTGATATCGGGAAACAAGATGGGTTTGCTGTGTTTTAATAAACCTTGAAAGGCAAAAGCCAAAATCTCATCAGAACCATTACCTATACATATCTGATTGTCATGCAGTGAAAAATAATTCGCCAAGCTTGTTTTTAGCTGGCTGTTACCGGGATCTGGATATAGGCGCAGGGCGTTAATGGCTTGATCATTAACAGCTTCTAGCACACGGGGTGAAGGCGGATAAGGACTTTCGTTAGTATTAAGCTTGATTAAATCCTGCACCTTCGGCTGCTCGCCGGGCACATAGGGATGCAAGCCTTGGACACACTCACTCCAGTAAGGAGAAGACATAGAAAATCCTGTATTTGATTACGCTATAAAAAAGCGAATTATACAGAGGTTGGCCATGGGTTCCACTGAACTGATATTCACGAGGGATTGGTAGGACTACCCAGATTCGAACTGGGGACCTCTACCATGTCAAGGTAGCGCTCTAACCAACTGAGCTATAGTCCTATACCGAAAGCAGGCCGTATTCTACAAGTTATTCTGTTTATGTAAAGAGCTGAAGCGAGCCTAGCTGACAAATGCCTGGTCTTTTAAACCTGAAATCCTATCGCGGGTATTGGCAGCTTCTTCAAATTCGAGGTTTTTGGCATGCTCAAACATTTTTTGTTCAAGGCGTTTAATTTCCTGTGACAGTTGTTTCGGGGTCATCGCTGCGGCTTCGACTTGATAATCCGCCGGCCTTTCAGCCACCAACTTGCCTTTGGCATTGCGGGCAAAGCGTGTACCGGGCGCCCTCGCGCCTTCCATAATATCGGCAATATCTTTTTTTACCCCTACAGGCACGATATTGTTTGCCTGATTATGCGCCAGTTGTTTTTTCCGTCTGCGTTCGGTTTCACCGATCGCACGCTCCATGGAGCCGGTTATTTTATCGGCGTAGAGAATCGCTTTACCATTAAGATTGCGAGCGGCACGACCAATGGTTTGTATCAATGACCGATCCGAGCGCAAAAAGCCCTCTTTGTCGGCATCGAGAATGGCGACCAGCGAGACTTCGGGCATATCCAAACCTTCTCGCAGCAGGTTAATGCCTACCAGCACATCAAATTCACCTAAGCGTAAATCGCGAATAATTTCCACCCGTTCGACGGTATCAATATCCGAGTGCAGATAGCGGACCCTAACACCATGCTCAGCTAAATATTCGGTTAAATCTTCAGACATACGCTTGGTCAGCGTAGTGACTAAAACTCGCTCTTCTTTTTCGACACGGCGATTAATTTCGGAGAGTAAATCATCAACCTGCGTAGTGGCTGGGCGGACTTCAATTTCAGGGTCTATCAAGCCTGTTGGACGCACCACTTGCTCAACAACGCGATCGGCATTTTCTGCTTCATATTTGCCTGGTGTCGCCGAGACAAAAATTAATTGCGGTACGATACGCTCCCACTCTTCAAAACGCATGGGACGATTATCCAGTGCCGAGGGCAATCGAAAACCGTACTCCACCAGCGTCTCTTTACGAGAGCGATCGCCTTTATACATAGCGCCTAACTGCGGAACACCGACATGGGATTCATCGACAACAACCAGCGCATTATCGGGCAAATAATCAAATAAAGTCGGTGGCGCTTGCCCCGGATCGCGACCCGATAAATAGCGGGAGTAATTTTCAATACCGGTGCAGTAACCCAGCTCACGAATCATTTCCAGATCATAACGCGTGCGTTGCTCCAGACGCTGGGCTTCCACTAATTTATGATTATCGCGCAATTGTTTTAAGCGTTGCCGCAATTCTTCTTCAATCTCATCGAGCGCACCTAACAGAGTATCGCGGGAGGTGACGTAGTGACTTTTTGGATAAATCGAGACCCGAGGCAAGCGACGAAAGACCTCGCCCGTGAGTGGATCAAAGATGGATAGATTGTCGATTTCCTCGTCAAATAACTCAACCCGCACCGCTTCTTTTTCTGAGTCCGCAGGAAAAATATCAATCACATCGCCTCTAACCCGGTATGTCCCCCGAGCAAAATCAATATCATTGCGGGTGTATTGCAACTCCGCCAAACGCCGCAGGATATTGCGCTGATCGATCTGATCACCTCGATCGAGGTGCATCATCATTTTCAGATATTGCTCAGGATCACCCAGACCATAGATGGCGGAAACCGTGGCCACGACAATGGTATCTTCCCTTTCCATCAACGCCTTGGTGGCCGACAAACGCATTTGCTCGATATGCTCATTCACCGAGGCATCCTTATCAATAAAAGTATCTGAGGACGGCACATAGGCTTCGGGCTGGTAATAATCGTAATAAGAGACGAAGTACTCAACCGCGTTTTTGGGGAAGAATTCCTTAAACTCGCCATAGAGCTGGGCGGCAAGGGTTTTATTGGGCGCCATGACCACCGTGGGACGCTGAATGCCTTGCACCACATTGGCAATGGTAAAGGTCTTGCCGGAGCCGGTGACGCCCAGCAAAGTCTGGGCTCGCAACCCTGCCCTTACCCCTTCCAACAGACCGGCAATAGCGTCAGGCTGGTCGCCAGCAGGGGCAAATTTGGACACAACTTCAAAGGGCTTGCTCATCGACAAAATCCGGTTAAAAGGCGAAGTTTACTACAGCCTGAGGCCGCTTCACCAACCACTGACTAAGAGGCCGGATAAATCTTAGCCAGCGCAGGCTTTTACCAAAAAATTCATGGATTTAGCGCCCAAAAACGGTTGACGAGCCCCAACCAGCCCTTTAATATTCGCGCCTCGTTAACGCAAGTTGATGATAAATCCGGATTAGCTCAGCGGTAGAGCAGTTGACTGTTAATCAATTGGTCGTTGGTTCGATCCCAACATCCGGAGCCAAATTTCTGTCGGCCACTCAGTGGCTTACAAACATCAAAGGTCGCCTAGAGTAAGTGCGGCCTTTTTTGTGCCTGAAAAACAGTACTATTCAACCAATGTCACCGACTGTTGCCGGTTGCTTAAAAAGGCCATACCACAGGCACGATCAGTACCGTGGTAATACCAACCAACACCGTCATCGGCAGTCCTATTTTCATAAAATCGCGGAAATGGTAATTACCTGGGCCATACACCATCAAATTGGTCTGGTAGCCAATCGGCGTCGCAAAACAGGTCGAGGCGGCAATCATCAAGGTCACGGCAAAAGGCAGTATATCAACCCCCAACTGCTGGCTGGCAGCGATAGCAATAGGAAAAATTAATACCGCTGCGGCCAAGTTTGAAATCACCGCAGAAAACCCAGCCGTTAAAATAAATAAAGCGATCAAGGTCGCACTGGGCGAATGAGCGGTAACAGCAATGAGCGACTCGGCAATCACCGTAGCGGCACCGGTTTTTTCCAAGGCACCGCCAAGACCAATTGAGGCGGCTATCACTAGCACCACTTGCCAGTTAACACTCTCTCTGGCGTCCTGCACTTTGACACAGCGGGTGACAATCATTAAACCGGCAGCCAACAGCGCCGCTTTAAACATACTCAAAAAACCCAGTGCTACAGTCATTACCATAGCCAGCATAATCGCTGCCGCCAGATTGCGTTGTTCGTGCCTCACCGGACGCGAGTTTTCGATTTCGCTAACCAATAAAAAGTTTTTACTATAACGCTGCTGGTTAACAAAGCGGTCATGGGTTTCAAGCAATAAGGTATCACCGGGCTTTAAATAAATATCACCAATTTTGCTATTAATCCGCTCGCCATCACGGGCTACGGCAATAATGGCAGCGCTGTAAATATTTCTAAACCGCATATCGCGAATCGATTTACCTAATTGCGGAAAATTGCGCGATATCACTACTTCAACCAAACACCGGGCATGAGCGCCGCTGGCTAATTTAAACACCTGTTTTTCGGCAACTTTAAGGCCGTGGATATTTTTTAGGTCAACCACTGAGCGAACATCGCCAGCAAAAATCAAATGATCGCCAGCCAATAGCATTTCATTGGGCGATACCGCCGTGATCAAACGACCATCACGGTTAATTTCTACCAAATACATACCGGGCAATTGCCGCAAGCCAGCTTGTTCGATGGTTTTACCGGCCAGAGCACTGTCCGCTTCGACTTCCATTTCGACAATATATTCACGGGCATCGCCAAATAGCTGCTGATCTTGTTGACCACGATGAGGCAGCAACCAGCGACTGGCAGCAATGGTAAAGGCAATAACCACAAGCACACAGGGCACCCCCACCCAAGCGAGATCAAACATCTTTAAACCGATATCACTATCCAGCGTGGTTAACATACCATTGAGGACAAGGTTGGTACTGCTGCCAACCAAGGTACAAGTACCACCGATAATGGCGGCGTAGCTGAGAGGCATCATTAATTGCGAGACATTAAGATTATTACGTTTAGCCCAATCGCTAACGGCTGGTACCATCATCGCCACAACCGGTGTGTTATTTAACAGGGTACTCATGGTCGCAACGGGCAACATCAGGCGCAATTGCGCAATCGCGGTATTTTTGGGACGACCCAACAAGCTATTGGACACCCACCCCACCACACCGGTTTGCGCCAGACCGCGGGCCACGACAAATAACACCGCAACCGTGGCCATGCCCTCATTGGACATACCCGCCAGCGCTTCCGCCGGAGTAATAATATTTAATAGAGCAAGCAGGGCCACACCGCCCACTAAAATAGCATCAGCGGGATAGCGGGAAAAAACCAATAAACCAAAACAAAAAACGATAACCGCCAATGTTTGAATTGCTTCTGGGGTAAAAGCCATACTCATGGTTGTTATCCTTGCCGTTAACTAAGGGTTAAGTTTGGTACTAAGGACTATGCTTGGTAAAACTGATTAAAGCGATCAATAAATTCCTGCAACTGATCAGCGGGTAAATCATTAACCCCAGCCGCAGCCGCTCGGCCGCCACCGGTGGCAAAGCTACGGCATAATTCGTCAGCCCCGGTTTTATTATCTAATGGCGCACGAACACTGATTAAATAGTTACCATTGGCCTTGACGGTAAGTACCGCATGAGCGCGATTAGGGGTACCGTTGGCTAAGTTATTACTATAAACACCACTAACTCTTCTCGCCCAAGCTTCATTAGGCAAAATATAGGCGGCGACTGCATTATTGGCAAATTCCGGCTGCAAACTAGCAGCCGAGGCCATGTCACTGTTATAGCCATCTTGCAATTTTTCAAAACTTTCACGGTTCTGATTAATAAAATCAAACGGACTGGCATGGACGCTAACTTGCCGATATAGCGCTTCGGGAGTGAAGTGCAAATCTTCCAAATTGGAGCCATAGCCATTGTAGTTAATATAAATACCTAAATTTTTCAGGCTGAGTAAATCATCCGCGGATAAATTCAGCGGCCGAGCCAAGATGTTGGCGCTGTTATCAAGGTTGTCGCCAAAAGCACCGGTAATGGCCCACTCGACAAACTGACCGTTAAGGTGGTTGTTGATCAAAATGCTGGTACAGACATCAGCAGCAGGATTGATAATCGCAGTGAGTTTGTCACTCTCCGGAATATCACCGGCAAAGTGGTGATCGACATAGAATACCTCTGCACCCGCCGCCAGAGCTTTGTTTAAGCCATCACGATTTTTATCCAGCGAGATATCCAATACGGTAATTTTATCACCGGCCATGGCATTGATGTTATTCATCAGTTGTATATCGCGCTTGACTCCGGTCACCAAGGTACTTTCCAATGGCTCGGCATTACGCAATTGGGTCAGGGCGCAAATGCCATCGGCATCGCCATTAAAAAGATCGATATTTGCCACAGTAAAGATTCTCGCTAGACAGTGCTGTTAAGGTTTAATTGTTATTGTTACTAGCTTAACACAGCAGGAGCTTATGGCATCAACAAATCAAGAGAAAACGACCACCCTAAAGGAGATCGTTTTTTGTAAGGTTAGTACGTATTACTCTAGCGTAATACGCTCGCGATTTTTTTTGACCAAAGATTCACCAATGCCTTTCACCGCGGTTAATTCATCAACGGATTTAAACGGCCCATAATTTTCACGGTAAGCAATAATCGCCTTCGCTTTGCTAACACCCACACCCTTGAGACTGGTCGCTAAAGTGGCTACGTCAGCGGTGTTAATATTAACGGGGGCTGGCGGTTCTGCTGCTAATACCAGTGATGAAAAGGCCAATAACAGAGAAAGTAAAAAACAACGAAATATACGCATGATTATGCTCCTTGCAAGTAAGTTAATTAGTCCATTAAACGGGTAAGATCCCGCTTACTCGAAAGATACTAGCACAGCTAAACCAACTGGCAATAGCTCATTGTCTTCAAAAAGCTGTTAGCTCAGTTGCTGATTAATGGCCGTCAGCGCGGCAAGCGGATCATTATGCTGGGTAATAGGACGGCCAATAACCAAATAGCTACTACCCGAAGCCATCGCTGCAGCGGGCGTTGCTACACGGCGCTGATCACCGGTGTCGCTATTGGCCGGACGGATACCTGGGGTAACCAATTGAAAATCACTACCGATTTCTTTGCGTAACATCTCGGTTTCCTGGGCCGAACAGACGACGCCATCCAAACCACAGTCTCTGGTTAAACGCGCCAGACGAATCACCTGGTTGACTGGCTCACAATCCAAACCAACACCCTGTAAATCCTGTTGTTCCATACTGGTTAAAACCGTGACAGCAATTAACGACGGGGCTGATTGGTAATTGGCCAAGGCTTCGCTGGCAGCCTCCATCATTCTTGCGCCACCCGCGGCATGGACATTGACCATCCAAACACCTAAATCGGCTGCCGCTTTTACCGCACCGGCAACGGTATTGGGAATATCGTGAAATTTAAGATCGAGAAATACATCGAAACCACGATCGCGAATACTATGAACAACCTGTGGGCCGCAATGGGTAAATAATTCCTTGCCCACTTTCAATCGACACTGGGCAGGATCAAGCTGATCAGCTAGCGCCTCTACTGAAGCCAGGTCGGAATAATCCATCGCTACAATAACTGGGGATGTTGTTGCCATAATACTCTCTTTAATCTTTCTCTTTAATCTTTATCTTTACTTTATCTTTACTTTATCTTT
>NZ_CAXAHB010000070.1:0-7841 GCF_963968385.1 uncultured Oceanicoccus sp. | reverse complement strand
TGACATATCGTCATCCAGCGTATAGGCAATTACAGCATTCGGAGATACCATAGCAACAATGCCACCGTCTCCACTCAAAGCAACATCAGTAACTTTTTCAAGAGTGGGGTTTACGACCATAACGCTATATCCATTAGGCGCTTTTGCGAAATCGCTGCTTGTACCAAAGTCCCCTATAGGGTTTTTGTATATACTTGCCTGACCAATTTCACGACCTTCCAGAAAATTAGCATTATAGTCTCCTTTCCCAATAGCCACAGCAAGAGTCTCGCCATCATCACTCAAGGCGACACCGATACCGAACTCGGCATTGTTACCAAGCGTGCCTATATCTTTTATATAATTTGCTTCTATCTGATCTATGTAATCTGTAATTTGAATTGACTTAGTATCATGTGCAAGATCAGTAGTACCCGGACAATTGTCCTGCGTATCGGTACTACAGGCAGTCACTTTATAAATAGTGCTATGCAATCTTGATATATTGAGTTTGTGTTTAATTGGATTTTTTACATCCTCAGACTTTATGGATTCAAATACACCCCCATCATCATAGCTAACAGCCAAATGATAATAGTCATAGTCACCTGAATTATTCCAGCCGAGCTTTATAAAGGTATTTTCTATTTCTATTTTTAAGTCGCCGCTCAGCAGACCTAGCTCAAACGCTCCCTCAGAATCAGGAATGATAGGAATCGAGCCATCAGAATTATCGCCGCTGACATTAACGGAGGTTTCGGCATCAGCCGATTCGGCACTGGTTTCTACAGAATTCGTATCGTCATCAACCGACTCGCCTCCAGCCTCAACGGTGCCAGCATTAAAACCATACCGACTTGTGGCATCGCAGGCCATAATCAAACTAACAATAAAGAAAAGAACAACACTCCGGCTAGCAAAATTGATTGGCATAACATCTCCCTGTTACTTTTAAGATTATTAGAAACCACTAGTTGGCCTGTATCTTAATCTTGTTATTTAGCTTTATATATAACACCTAAGTAGTAATAACTTTACAGCCATTAAATAAAATCAAGATTATATGCCGTACTAAATATTCTTATATATCAGATAAATCCGTCTTGGTACTTGGTATTACTGGCGTAGAAGGGAATGACATAAAGGGATGGCAAAGCGGACTACCAAACAGGTTTATGCGCTAAGTTTTGATGGTCAGCGAGAGTTAAGTTAAGGAGAATTTCTTTACTGCGATTGCGGATTAATGCTGTGGTTGATCGGCTACGTTAGAACGGCAAATTGGCTGCATGCTCATTTGCCCACAGCCTGTACCGTTTTCAATTTAGGAAAAAATCAATCAAAGGCATGTTTTAATACTATCGTCTGCACTCGATCGGGGCCGGTGGAAATAATATCAATCGGCGCGCCGACTAATTCTTCTAACCGTTTTATATAGGCGCGGGCAGCGGCAGGAATTTCTTCCAAGGTTTTAGCACCCAATGTAGATTCGCTCCAGCCAGGCAGCTCTTCATAGACAGGTACCAAACGCTCATAGTCATCGGCATCAACCGGCATGGGTGCTGCATTACCCTCGGCGTCCTGATAAGACGTACAGACTTTAATGGTTTCCAAACCATCGAGCACATCCAGCTTGGTTAAACAAAGACCGGAAAGACTATTGATGCGAACAGCTTGACGTAATGCTACCGCATCAAACCAACCGCAACGCCGAGCGCGACCAGTGGTGGCACCAAACTCATGACCTTTTTCGGCAAGGTGCTTACCAACTTGATCAAATAATTCGGTCGGAAAAGGGCCGGAACCAACGCGGGTGGTGTAAGCCTTGGTAATACCTAACACATAATCCAGATATAAAGGACCAAAACCACTGCCGGTTGCGGTACCGCCAGCAGTTGTATTGGAAGAAGTCACAAAAGGGTAAGTGCCGTGATCGATATCTAACAGTGAACCTTGGGCGCCTTCAAATAAGATATTTTTTCCGGCCTCGCGCGAGTCATGCAATAGACCAGTTACATCGGCAATCATTGGCTTTAACTGCTCAGCCATTTCCATCGCCTGATCATAAACGGTTTGATAATCGACTGCGTCTGTTTTGTAGTATTGGGTCAGCTGGAAGTTGTGCAATTCCATCACGGTTTTTAATTTGCTGGCAAAACGTTCGGGGTGTAATAAATCACCCAGACGGACACCGCGACGGGCTACTTTATCTTCGTAGGCTGGACCAATACCGCGGCCGGTGGTACCAATTTTTGCTTCGCCACGAGCCAGTTCGCGAGCTTGGTCAAGGGCAATATGGTAATCAAGAATTAAGGGGCAAGCGGGGCTTAACAGTAACCGCTCTCGCACTGGCACACCTTTTTGTTCCAGTTCGCCAATTTCTTTGAGCAAGGCCGCTGGCGATAACACTACGCCATTGCCGATTAGGCACTGGACGTTTTCCCGTAACACGCCTGACGGAATAAGATGCAATACTGTTTTTTCACCATTGATAACCAAGGTGTGACCGGCGTTATGACCGCCTTGAAAGCGGGCGACTAAGCCAGCCTGATCTGTGAGCAAATCAACAATCTTGCCTTTGCCTTCATCACCCCATTGGGTGCCTAGTATGACTACATTTTTGCTCATTACTTCTCTCTAAGGTTGATCTAAACTAAAAACTTAATCGTTAACAATTTGCCACTGGCCCTGTTGTAATTGCAGATAACGATGACAATTAGGGGCTGAGGTTTGACCAGATAAAGCGCAGACCACACGCTCACCTTGGGCTCTTAATGTTTGTACCGTCTGCCATAGTGACAAGCTGTCTTCGGCGGATAGCAAGCTGCTGTCAGGCGCAAAAATACTGTCGACGGTTGCCGCACTCTGTTCCGGCGATAAATAATTTAGCAAGGCTTTTAAGTCGGTATTAAACCCGGTAGCGGGTCTGGCACGACCAAAAACTTGACCAATATCATCGTAGCGACCACCGTTGGCAACAGCTTGGCCGTGCCCCGGCGCTAACGCCGCGAAGACTAAACCGGTGTGATAGTGATAACCGCGCAGTTCACTGAGATCAAAGTAAAGATTGATCTCAGGCATTCTGGCGGTTATCTGATCGGCTACGGTTGCCAGGTCATCAATCGCTTTTGCCACTACCGCAGGGGCATCGGCCAATGCAATTTTGGCGCGTTCAAGTACCGAACGATCGCCATTGAGCTGGCTTAGCGCACGCATCATAGCGGCCAATGCCGGATCGCTAATACTATTGGCAATGGCTGTCTCGATATCAACAGCGGCTTTGCGTTGCAGGGCATCGGATAATTGCTGTTCGGCATCAGTATCCAGCCCAGCCTGTGCCACTAAGGCGCGATAAATACTGACATGACCCAAATCCAGCGTGACTTGATCAACGCCAGCGGCACGCAAGGTTTCTAACATCAGGCTGATCATTTCAAGATCAGCACCGAGAGTGGCATCGCCATAAAGTTCAGCGCCCAATTGTATGGGAGAGCGCGAAGCCAACAGCGATTGTGGTTTGGTGTGCAGCACGCTGCCGGCATAACACAGACGCACAGGCCCTTCGCGGTTGAGGCTGTGAGCATCAATGCGAGCTGTTTGCGGGGTAATATCAGCGCGAATACCCATGGTGCGACCGCTTAGCTGGTCTACCACTTTAAAGGTTTGGATATCGATATCGTGCTCAAGACCGACTAATAGTGATTCGGTAAATTCAATCAGCGGCGGCACAACCAGTTCATAGCCCCAGCTGGCATACAGGTCGAGTAACTTTCGGCGCAGGGATTCTGCCTGCGCAGCCTGTTCAGGCAGCAGTTCTTCGACGCCATCGGGTAATAACCAACGATCAGCAATGGTCATAGTCAATCCAACAAAGTGAGAGTTCATCAAGCACAAAAAAACCGCGCAATATTATGATGTCGGGTTAAAACTCATAACGTTGCTCGGTTTGCGGGATGATAACACAAATAAACTCGCTTTTGGCTAGTCTGCCTCCCCGCTTTCGCGGGGATAGCGAAGCGGGTGTGCTAACGGTCTGCCTTGCTGTCGTTCAGGTATTTGAAGAAGTCGCTCTGCGGGTCGACCAGCATAATATCGCCTTTATCTTTAAAGGATGAGCGATAGGCATTTAAGCTACGCACAAAAGCATAGAACTCTGGGTCTTTGCTGTAGGCGGCGGCATAGGTAGCTGCTGCCTGAGCATCGCCTTCACCGCGTAATAGTTCGGATTCACTATAGGCGGTTGCTTCGATAATGGTCTTTTCACGTTCGGCAGAGGAGCGGATTTTTTCGGCCGACTCCAAACCTTTGGAACGCAGTTCGCGAGCTTCTTTCTCCCGTTCGGCTTTCATACGGCGAAATACTGCGTCACTAACTTCTGGAGGTAGATCAATCCGCTTAACTCGCACGTCGACAATTTCTACACCCAGAGACTCTCTAACACGTTGATTAAGGCCCTGTTTAATATCCAGCATAAGCTGATCACGCTCACCGGAAACCACTTCATGTAAAGTACGGGTACCAAACTCGTTACGCAGACCATCATTAACCCGCTTGGCTAGGCGGTTCATAGCCTGAGCTTCGTTACCGCCGGTGGCCTTGTAGTAAGTATCGACATCGGCAATGCGCCATTTGGCGAAAGAATCAACGATGAGACGTTTTTTCTGTACCGTCAAAAAACTCTCTGGTCGGGCATCCAATGTCATTACCCGACTATCAAATTTACGCACATCATCAGATAACGGCATTTTGACATGCAAGCCAGGCTGGATATCGGTATCGATCAAACGTCCAAAGCGCAGCTTAACAGCACGCTCGGTTTCTTTGACCACGTAAAGGCTGCTGTCAGCAATAATGATGGCTAAAAACAGCAAAACCGCAATAGGTATTAATCGATTCATTAGCGTGTCTCCCGGCCGCGGCTGCTAGTTTGCTCGCGACGCAGCTTTTTAATCACTTCGTCAGCTATGTCACTGATACTGGCGTTGGACATGGCGTTACCACCAAAGTCGCTGCGCTGCTGGCTAAGTTTATCCAGTGGCAAATACATCATATTGTTGCCACCTTCGATATCAACCAGGACTTTTGAGCTTTTGCTCATTACGTCCTGTACTGCATCCAGGTATAAACGCTCGCGGGTGACTTCCGGCGCTTTTTTGTATTCGGCTAATAAGTTTTCGAAGCGGGTGGCTTCACCTTTAGCCTCGACAATTACCTTGGCTTTATAACCATTGGCTTCTTCGATAATACGTTGAGCTTTACCACGGGATTCAGGAATGATGCCGTTGGCATAAGCCTGTGCTTCGTTGACCAAGCGCTCCTGATCTTCTCGGGCTTTGATCACGTCATCGTAAGCATCTTTCACTTCAGTTGGCGGTTTCGCTTCCTGAATATTGATTTTAACGACTTGGATGCCGGTGCCGTAATTATCCAGATATTCCTGCAAGCGCAGTTGCACATCGACACCGATTTGCTCACGGCCTATAGAAACGACTTCATCCAGTTTACTGCTGCCGACCACATGGCGCAGCGCACTATCGCTGGCTTGCTGTAGGCTGAGCTCAGGGTTTTTAACGTTGAGAACAAAGGCTTTTGGATCGGCAATGTTGTATTGCACCGTTAGTGGCAATTCAACAATATTTTCATCTTCGGTGAGCATTAAGCCGCGTGAAGGGTACTGCCGCTCTTCGGTAATATTGACGATAGTTTTACTGTCGATCAACGGCGGATTCCAGTGCAGACCCGGACCCAAGGTATCCATATATTTACCAAAGCGCAGAACGACGGCGCGGTCTTTTTCATCGACCTGATAGATACCCATAGCCGCCCAGATAATTGCAATAATGCCGATAATCAGCACAATAAGGCTGCCACTGATTTCGCCACTACCGCTACCACCACTACCTGAACCGCCACCAAACAATCCATTAAGTTTGTCCTGCAGTTTTTTGAAGGCTTCGTCTAGATCCGGCGGACCATCATTGCCTCTATTGTTGTTCCAAGGGTCTTTGTTATCGCCCCCACCTGGTTCATTCCAAACCATTTCACTCTCCCGTTACCAAGGTAAACGTTTATTAATTGCGTCTGTTGCCGCATTTGCGACGCAGTCTATCAAATTTCTAGCGGCCGCGTCGCGCTTAGTTGTCGGTTTGTTGTTTAATCATGGTTGCTAGCAGTGGTTCAGGATCCAACTGCTGAGCACTGACTATACGGCAAAAGTCTGACTTGGGCAGGCGCACTTCCAGCTCGCTCAAGCCTTGGTCATTATAGTGCTCTGTCACCACGGCATTGTGTTTGTAAAATGCCGCTCTCAGTCGACCCTGATCGGCAGCCAAAGTCAATTGACCGTGGACAAAGTCATCGCCCAGCCATTGCGCCAAGGCCTCGGTTAATAAGGCAATACCCTGCGACTGCTGCGCCGATAACCAGACTCGCTTTGCTATTCCATCCTGATCATAATCAATACGTGGGTCGGCATCTAATAGGTCAATTTTATTCAATACCTCCAACCGTGGAATACTGTCCGCACCAATTTCCTTCAGTACAATTTCTACTTGCGCAATATTGTCAGCGCGCTCTTCATCGGCACAATCAATCACATGTATCAGTAAGTCTGACTGCGCCGCCTCTTCAAGCGTAGCGCGAAAAGCTTCCACCAGTTTGTGCGGCAAATGCCGGATAAATCCCACCGTATCAGCCAGCACTATAGGACCAATATCTGCAATTGAAATATTTCTAAGAGTTGGATCTAGCGTGGCAAACAATTGATCGGCCGCATATACCTTGGCATCAGTCATGCTATTAAACAGGGTTGATTTACCGGCATTGGTATAACCCACCAGTGAAACCGTTGGAATGTCAGCACGACTGCGCGCCCTTCTGCCCTGATCACGCTGACGCCGAACTTTTTCCAGACGTTTGCTAATCGATTTGATGCGGGCTCTCAGTAAACGACGGTCGGTCTCTAGCTGGGTTTCACCCGGCCCCCTTAAACCAATACCGCCCTTTTGTCGCTCAAGGTGGGTCCAACCTCTGACCAGACGCGTCGACATATGTTGCAACTGCGCCAGCTCTACCTGTAATTTGCCTTCATGGGTACGAGCGCGTTGGGCAAAAATATCCAGAATCAAACCAGTACGGTCAAGCACACGGCATTTCAGCTCAGCTTCTAAATTGCGCTCCTGACTGGGGGATAAGGCATGATTAAATAACACGATTTCCGCATCCAGCAAGCTAACTTGCGTGCGAATTTCTTCCAGCTTGCCGGAACCAACAAAAAAACGTGGGGTGGGTGATGTGCGCTGGCCACCGATTAGGGCAACCGGATCAGCACCAGCCGATCGAACCAACTCCTCAAACTCCCGAGGATCTTCACGTTCAGACTCATGACGAAGATCCAGATGAACTAAAACCGCCCGCTCACCGGTATCGGGACGCTCAAAAAACAACGTTTTGTCTCAAATAAGGCTGATTGCTGCTATTAGCTGTCGCCATCTTGATCAGGCATAGGCATGCGTACCACCCGCGAAGGTACCACGGTTGAAATAGCATGCTTATAAACCATCTGGCTGACGGTATTTTTTAACAACACCACAAACTGATCGAAGGACTCAATTTGCCCCTGTAGCTTGATGCCGTTAACGAGATAAATGGAAACGGGTACCCGCTCTTTGCGTAAAACATTCAAATAAGGGTCTTGTAACGTTTGCCCTTTTGACATGGTATTTCTCCTTGAAAGCCCAAAACGGGCCAAAAAATAATAATAAAATGAGACCTAGCTTTTATTTTTGCCTCAAATCTATGGCATTGATTGCCAGCGATTGACTTACCTAAACTATACGGCAAATAACGGCAAATATACGGCAAAT
>NZ_CAXAHB010000069.1:0-7954 GCF_963968385.1 uncultured Oceanicoccus sp. | reverse complement strand
ACTGTCGAACCCGCAGCAGTAAATCCTGCACTTTTTCGCTGTATTCAAAATCCATCACCGCCTCCTAATTCCGATAGAGTCATCGGAGTTTCATATGTCAATTGCGTTCGATTATAATAACCGCGCTCAAAAGCCCGTTATCATATTCGGACAGATATCGAATTCGTCACTTTCGATTTAGCAAAAAAATTGCTTGTTTAAGAAGTTAAAATACAAGAGCAGCATGTTCGGGCAAGCATATATAAGTAGCTTGTAGCTGAACTGGGGCAAGACAGGAATCAGCGAGCAGTAGCTAGGTGCCAAGCTGTTAACTTCACAGTGCTACCACTGCGCTGAAACAGACGTTTTATACACTTTGTGTTTTCTGTGTCGCCAAGGCACGACCACATAACCATGCATGCAGAGCCCCCCACATACCGACGAGGCTAAAACAGGCCAAGGCTACACCCAATGCATCTTCGCCATAACGATGAGTCAGCAGGTCACTGAGAACACCTACCAGCAAAGGCCCCAAGCCCATGCCGATAAGATTAACAAACAGCATCATAATGGCCGAAGAGACGGCGCGCATATTGATTGGCGATAAGGTTTGCACCATGGCTAAGGTTGCGCCCATGGCGTAGTTAGCCGCAAAGCCTGGAATAATAAACAGCACGATGGCAGTGGTTAGCTCGTCGGCCAGCAGGCCCATAATGAAAAACGGCATCGTAAAAAACGGCACGATGGCAATCATCCACATGCCGTACTGAAAACCTCGAGCAGCCAAGCGATCAAACACCTTACCAGCCACCAATCCGCCGATCGCCCCCGATATGCCAAACAGACCCGCGATCAACATACCTGTCTGAGATTGACTGAGATCATGTGCTCGCATAAAAAAAGTCGGTAACCATTGGGTTAAGCCATACGACATCATGCCGACAGCTATCGAACCAAAAATCAAATGGCGCATGGCGGGGTTTTGCCACATAGCCCTAGCGGTGGTGAGTAGGGGGGGCGGCGGCTCGCTGGCTTGTGTCTCAAACGTGCCTCTGGCAGGCTCTTTTAGCATCTTGAGCATCACGACAGCCAGTAACAGGCCCGGCACACCCACGACCACCATCGCGGCACGCCAACCATGATGTTCGGCGACAATACCACCGCCAACAAAACCCAGAATCATGCCAATGCTGCCACCCAGCATTAATATGGACATGGCGAGCGCACGACGCTGCGGAGGAAAATAGTCTGCAATGATGGAGTGGCTGGCAGGGTTCACGCCGGCCTCCCCAATACCCACTCCGATTCTCATCAACAATAGACTGATAAAACCAACGGCCAGACCGCAGAAAGCAGTCATTAAAGAAAAAATTACAAGACTGGCAAGAATGATGCGCTTGCGGCTGTACTGATCAGACAGACGTGCAATAGGCAGGCCCATGGTGGCGTAAAACAGGGCGAATGAAACACCACCCAACAAGCCCAACTGGGTATCGCTTAAAGCAAACTCCGCTTTTATCTCCGGAAACAAAATGGACAAAATCATCCGATCGCACATCGACAGGGCATAGGCCAACATCAGCAGGATCAGGGCAGAGCGGTGACCATCCAAAGGCTGGCGGTCTATTGATGCTGTAACATCCGTCACTCCTGCACTATCGCCAAAATTACCTGCCTGATCATTAACATTAATATTCATACTTGCTCTTACTTATACTTATTAATAGGTGCGCATTGGGGTATGCGGAGATTGCCGAATGACCGCAGCGCTTGATTATAGTAAGCACGCACAAAATCTCGCAATCATATTCGGACATATATCGGCTTCATCGCCTTCGATCGAGCAAATAGAAATAGATCTACTCAACCGAGCCAATCAAATTATTACAAATTTGTTTGCCGTTGCTGATTCTCAGTCGTGGCGCCTTGGCATTTTGTTTTTATCCCTTATCGTTGCAGAGGCGATTAGGCAGACTGACGACAAACTACTGAAACGGACAAATAGCGGATCGTCTATCATCGCCACAGGATCATTTTTAATGTTTGGGTAGCCACTTTGGATGATCCTTGCAACTAACTGTCAAGTTACTCAACTTCCATAAGCGAAGCTACATCCGACAATCGTTCCAATAACCACTGATGCGCGGGCGTCGACGCATGACGCGGATGCCACAAGATATCCACCGTAAAGGCACCCAACTCCATTGGCAACGGCAATACCTTCACTGGTAGCAACTGACAAAAATCATCAGCAAACCGCTCTGGCAATACCAGAGCCAAGTCCGTTTCCGCTACCACCATGGCAGCCGTCGTGTAGTTAGGAATCACCGAGACAATTTTGCGCTGATGACCCTGGTCCTGTAACCAGCGATCCACCATGCCGCGGCGCTCATTGCTGGACACCCACACATGCCCCAAAGCTAGATATTGCTTTAAGGTAATACGTTTTTTGATTTGCGAGTGATCTTTACGCACCAGACAACACAAACGCTCTTCCAACCACAACTGTCGCTGCAGTCTAGGGCTGAGATCAAAAAAGCGCCCCATGGCGAAATCGAATTCACCGGCCTCCAGTGCTGCTTCCGGATTTTCTGGGCCAAAATTTCTGATTTGGACTTCAATCCCTGGGGCCTGACGCTCAAGCAGTTTGAGCAAACGCGGTAATAACAGCAGTGCTACATAATCTGTAGCAGCAATTACAAAAAGCTGCTCGCTGTTGGCAGGATCAAAGCTCGCTGGCTTAACCAAGCATTGATCCAGCTCCAGCAAGGCTCGCTGCACCGGCGCAAAAAGCTCCAGCGCCCGCGGTGTGGGCTCCATACCCTGCCGAGCGCGCACCAGTAGCGGGTCGTCAAGCATCCGGCGTAGCCGATTGAGCGCATTGCTTACCGCAGGTTGAGTCAGAGCCAACGTTTGGGCAGCCTTGGATACACTCCGCTCGCGCATCACCGCGTCAAAGACCACGAGCAGATTCAGGTCGATATTTCTAATATTCATATCGCGAATATATTAATCACAAATATAAATTATCAATATACAGATAATAAGAGGAAAATACAGCTATTAGCCCCTCACTACGTTGGCGGCCCCAGTTTGCTAAGAGGAATCATGAACAGTTTCACCTTTGCTACCACCAAATCAATTATTAATGAATCTGGCGCCTTGCAGCGTATCGGCGAGATCTGCCGCAATCAGCATATCAGCCGTCCGCTGATTGTGACTGACCCGGGCATTGTCAGTATCGGTCTGCTCGACAAGCTTGAAGCGGCACTAAAAGCGGCTGATATGCCCTACCACAGCTTTACCGATATTGTTGCCGATCCGCCGGAATCGATTGTGTTGGCCGCGCTGGAACAAGCCAAAACCGAACAGGTCGATGCTGTTATTGGTTTCGGTGGTGGTAGTTCCATGGATACCGCCAAACTGGTTGCCTTGATGGCCAAATCCGGTGAAACGCTGGAACAGATCTACGGTGTTGAACAAGCCAAAGGTCAGCGACTGCCCTTGATTCAGATCCCCACCACCGCCGGTACCGGCTCAGAGGTTACTGCTGTGGCCATTGTTACCACCGGTGAAACTACCAAAACCGGCGTGGTTGCCCCACAATTACTGCCCGATGTTGCGCTGCTGGATGCCGAGCTAACGTTGGGCTTGCCACCGCATATCACCGCCGCCACCGGTATTGATGCCATGGTGCACGCCATTGAGGCTTACACAAGCATCCATAAAAAGAATACCTACTCCGATATGCTGGCCCGCGAAGCGCTGTGCTTGATGTCCACTCATATTGAACAAGCCACTCACAATGGCACCAACCTTGAAGCTCGCCAAGCCATGCTGCTGGGAGCCTGTCTGGCCGGCCAGGCCTTTGCCAATGCTCCAGTGGCAGCTGTTCACGCGCTGGCCTACCCGCTAGGCGGCCATTTCCATATTCCGCACGGTTTAAGTAACTCACTGGTGCTGCCTCACGTTTTACGCTTTAACGCCGAAGCCGCTAGTGAACGTTACGCCGAATTAGCCGATGTGATACTGGGCGCTAATGCTCAGGGAGATGCCCTGCAGAAAACTCAACTGCTGATTAACTATCTGGAAGATTTAATCACCAAGCTGAAAATTCCCGCGCGCCTGCGAGATATGGACATCGAAGAGAAAGATCTGCCTATGCTAGCCGGCGATGCCATGCTGCAACAACGCCTACTCATCAACAATCCACGCGAAGTATCCGAAAGTGATGCGCTAGCGATTTACCAAGCTGCCTATTAATTTTTTATTAGAGAAGTAACCATGTCTGACCTACCAACACGTCAAAGCTATCGCTGGTTTATGCCCATCACCACCCGCTGGATGGATAACGATATATACGGCCATGTTAACAATGTGCACTACTATTCCTATTTTGACACCGTGGCAAACACCTACCTGATTCAGCAAGCAGGGCTCGATATTCATGATGGCGATATTATTGGCTATATTGTTAACTCTCAGTGCGATTATAAAAAAGCGATTAGCTTCCCAGAGAAAATAGAAGGCGGTTTTCGTGTTAACCGTTTAGGCAACAGCTCGGTGGAATACGGTATTGCTATATTTAAAGAAGGCGATAATGATTGTTGTGCTTTTGGGACCTTTACTCATGTGTTTGTGGATCGCAAAACTGAAAGGCCTGTGCCAATTTCTACACCGATGCGTACTGCATTGGAGTCTATGCTGGTAGACTAATCACATAGCCATTGATGTCATTCCCTCGAACGCGGCGATGCTGCATAGACGAACATTTACGCCCCCTAGCGAAATAAAGAGAATTTCCATGCAATTAAACAAGCCCAATCTCCTCCGCACCCAATCCTACATCAACGGCGAGTGGATCGACGGTGATAACGGCGCAACCGTAGACGTACGCAACCCAGCCACGGGCGACACCGTGGCCACTATTGCCAATCTTGGCGCCGACGAAACCCGCCGCGCTATTGAGGCAGCTGAAGCCGCCCTGCCAGCCTGGCGCGCCAAAAGCGCCAAAGAGCGTGCCAATATTCTACGCCGCTGGTTTGATTTGGTTATGGCTAATCAAAGCGATCTGGCGCAGATTCTCACCGCTGAGCAAGGCAAACCCCTGACAGAAGCTGCCGGCGAAATTGCTTACGGTGCCAGCTATATCGAGTGGTTTGCCGAAGAAGCCAAACGCATCTACGGCGATATCATTGCTCCGCCGTCCAACGACAAACGCCTGCTGGTGGTTAAGCAACCGGTCGGTGTTGTGGCCTCTATTACGCCGTGGAATTTTCCCAACGCTATGCTGACCCGTAAAGCAGCTCCGGCGCTGGCAGCCGGTTGTACCTTTGTCGGTAAGCCGGCCACTGAAACACCTCTGTCGGCTTTAGCTCTGGCAGTATTGGCCGAACAAGCTGGCGTGCCTGCCGGTGTTTTTAACGTTGTATGCGGTAACAGTTCGCGCGCCATTGGTGGCGAGATGACCAGCAACCCGATAGTCAAAAAACTGACCTTTACCGGCTCCACACCTGTAGGCAAAGCATTACTGGAACAATGTGCTGGCACAGTGAAGAAAACCTCTATGGAACTTGGCGGCAACGCACCATTAATCGTATTTGATAATGCCGATCTGGACGCAGCCGTTGCTGGCACCCTAGCCTCCAAATTTCGCAACGCCGGTCAAACCTGTGTCTGCACCAACCGAGTATTGGTACAGGAAGGCGTGTACGACGCCTTTACCGAAAAATTAACTACTGCAGTGAACGAATTTAAAGTCGGTGCCGGCACCGAAAAAGATGTCACCATGGGGCCTTTGGTCAATGCTAAAGCGACTAGCGATGTAGATGAGCTGGTTCAGGATGCATTGAAAAAAGGCGCTATCGCCACCACCGGCGGCGGTCGCTCGGCATTGGGGCATTGCTTCTACCAACCTACCGTGCTGGCCAATGCCGATGCCTCCATGCGTGTGTTTAAAGAAGAAATTTTTGGCCCTGTTGCCCCCATCTTTAAATTTAACACCGAGGAACAAGCCGTGGCCATGGCTAACGACACCGAGTTCGGTTTGGCCTCTTACTTTTACAGCAAAGATATCAGTCAAATTTTCCGTGTGGGTGAAGCACTGGAGTACGGTATTGTCGGTATTAATGAAGGTATTATCTCTAACGAAATGGCGCCGTTCGGTGGTGTCAAGGAATCCGGCTTTGGGCGTGAGGGTTCCAAGTACGGCATCGAAGACTATATTGAGATTAAGTATATGTGTCTGGGCGGCATTTAATCACAACAAATTAATCCCCTATCAGTTAACTCCATTTATACGCGCTGTTTAATTGATACGAAAACGCATAAACCATGGCGTTAATACGATTGGCGCAGGCATATTGTTGGTGCCAATCGTTATTGAAGTTGATGTACCAATAACGGTCGCCGGAGATCAGTAAGGCCACTACCAGAGCGATAGTTATCCTTAACTATCGTGTTTTCATTGTTAGCTCTTTATTTTTATAAAACGTAGACTCGATACAACAAACCGTGCGCTCCACTGGTCGTGTAAACATCACGACCCAAGCCCGGATAAAATGCCATAGACGCAGCATAACGACCGCCAGTAGCAACACGCCCTTTTTCCAATCCCGTTTCAAGATCAACAACCACCGCATCGACATTTTGGTCTTCGAGCACATCGTCAAGAACGACCTCACCCGTGTCGGGATAATATAGAACTTGATTGGAATTGGCGATATCGTGAGTCCACAAATGAGTAAAGTCTCCCGGCCCATTAAATCGCCACGCCCCCGTTTTCCTATTGACAGTATCAAAGGTCAAAAGAATTCGTTTATCTTGTACATAAAGCGGCGATGCAGCATGCCCTCCATTAGGCAAACCGAACGGGGTCAATGTATCCGTTGATCGACTATCCGTAGTAGAAACCCGATACACCCGCACCGGCGCACTATTGGGCTTGTTCAATGCAAAGGGTTTAGTACCAACGGGGTGTGCACGCATAATGCTTTCAAGCTGTGGCAGATCACCCATATCCATAAACCAGACACTGTCACCACCTACAGTATTGCACCAGGCAAAACCTTGGTCTTCGCTCGGCAAGTCATAGGAAGCACTCCAGTCCTTGTCCAGCAAGAGGTTTCGATTTTTGTAGATCAGACGATGAATATGGCTAGGCGTGGTGGCATAAACGTATTCGCCGTCTCCCGTCTGGTCAACGCAGAAACGACCAATTGAAGCACCAACAAACTCAACTTTTTTAACGATCTCCAAGGTATGTGGATCAAAAAGGGTGAAGACAGATTTTTTGCTGTGATCGTGTTCGAGATTGCGGGTAATCATCAGACCATCAGACAAAAGACTAACGCCATTATGGGCACGATCCACCGGAAGCTCCATCTCAGCGATAAGTTCAAGATCAAAACTCAGTTTATGAATGCGGTTACCAAAACCTGTGATAATCGTTCCGTCGGCAAGGATGGCAGCGCCACCACACCAATTGTGTCCGCCCGTGGATAGCTCTGGTGAGGCCTTGATGGTCTCAAGCGTCACCGGATCAATTTCCTCTACCCAGCCGATCGAAATATCCGTCTGAAAAGGCACAGAACAGCCAAATACAAACACCCGATCATCGGCATCAAGCGTACCTACCACCCACCTGTCCCTGGAAAACTTACGTGAGCTGACGTTTAGGCTTTCTCCCGGCTGAATATTCAGGCCGGGACTTTTTGCATGTTTTTGGCGCCTAATACCGCCATATTCGGTGGGGAAATTAGAGTGCTTATAATAGCCTGGAGAGGCTAAAGTGTAGTCTTGAAGTGTCATACTTATATTTTCCTTGGAAATGGATTGCAGGCTCTTTAACTGCAGGGTTGTCGGGATATTCAAATCAGGTTAACTATGGCTTGTACCAGATAGCTGAGGAATAGGCTCGCTCTTAATAACTTAATAACTTAATAACTTAATAACTTAATAACTTAATAACTTAATA
>NZ_CAXAHB010000068.1:0-8021 GCF_963968385.1 uncultured Oceanicoccus sp. | reverse complement strand
GGATTGATTACGTTGAATGACCGCAGTTTACTATGCAAAGCCAACATACCTCCAGTTAGATAGACCAACAAATCTATAATACCTATTCAAATTCGAGTGCCGCCCAATATACTGGAAAATATCGAAGGGTCTTGGTGATGGCTATGCTCCCCTCTCGGTAACCGACCGCTATGATGTCCGTTGCGTTTATTGCATGACGGAAGAGATGACCTTCGCGCCCCGCGCAGATATTTTAACGCTAGAGGAAATCGATCTGGTTAATTTTTCCCGTGACAAAAAAGTAGATATTTCATTTATCGAAGAAATGCCATTGGGCTTATTTGATGAACATAATCGCGCCCTGAGCTTTTCTCCAGCGATGAAGTTAGAGTCATCGTATCTGCACATTACCCGCTGAGCTCAACTGATGAAAAAACCGCGAGGCCGTCGCATTATTATTCAATGAGTGATAGTGCTTCCCGGATTGGTTTTCTCTCACCACATAGTCATAACTTTTGTCATTTGTGTAACCATATTCGAGTTACTATAGAGGGACTAGAGGGACGATCGTTACTCTGTCTGGGCAATGAATATTCAACCAATCTGCGCAGTGTTTTAAGGGCAAACTTTGGCGATGTAACAGCCGTCAAGCAAGCCATCATTGCCGCCATGGAACTCAAGCCGGAAAAACATCATTTTAATCTGCAACAAGATCCAGATATGATTCGGTTTATGACTATGACGGCGGCTAATCAGGCAAAGTGCAGTGGCAATCGCTAATACACATTTAACGGTAGTTTTTCAGTTGCAAAGCTGTCACATTCAACCAGCACATTTGCTACCCTAAGCAAACTGTTATGCTCTGCCAGCATTGTTAACAAAACAATAATATAATGAGGTCGATATGAAACGCTTCAACCATTTTATCAAGCAATCTGTTATTGGTGGCCTGCTAGTTATTTCGCCCGCGATGATTTTGTTTTTTGCCATCCGCTGGGCCTTCTTTGCGGTTGGTGACATTATTCAACCCTTGGCCACGCCCATCGCCCGCAATACCAATGCGCCCGATATTATGGTTGACCTGTTGGTGATTATGCTAATACTGCTTGGCTGTTTTATTGTCGGGAATATCGTTTCAACCGGTGCTGGCAAATGGCTACATGCCCGCTTCGATCGAGTTCTGACTAAATTTGCACCAGGCTATAATCTGGTACGAGATATCATTCACCAGTTTATCGGTAGCAATGCCAACTCACCTTTTAGCCGTGGCGAAGTGGCAAGAGCTCAGTTATTTGGACCCGATATTGCCACTCAGGCCACTGTGATCGTCACCAGCACCCATGAAAACGGCTGGTATAGTGTTTTTGTCCCCACCGGCCCCAATCCCACATCGGGCATGATCTATCACCTACCCCCTGAACAAGTCGAACTTTTGCCGCATATCAAAGTCGATGAAGCACTAAGAACGATTATTGCCTGCGGCGCCGGTTCAGGAGAGCTATTCAAACAATAGGCTCAACTAACATCACGCTGACGGCCATTGCATTATCTAAAATTATTTTTGATCATTATATGAATAAAAAAGCCAAGAAAATTTTACCGCTAATTGTTTTTATTAGCCTGTTTTTAATTACCCAAAACTGGTGGCGGATAGATCTAGCTTTAAATACCATTGATGTTGAATCGCTCGACAAGGACGATGTGGTGATGTATTCAACCGGGTGGTGTCCGTATTGCAACAAAGCCCGTTTATTTTTTCGGCAGGCCAATATTCTTTATACTGAATACAATGTAGAAAAGTCTGCCAGCGCCTACGAGGAATATTCGCGTATCAGCGGCCTAGGGGTACCGGTTATTGTGATTGGCGATCAAATTATTCAAGGCTTTGACAAATCTGCCATCAAACAAGCATTGACCGTGCTAGCCGATCAACACAACAACGATGCATAGCCCTCCATATAGTAATGTTATCCACTTTAACGCTTGTACCTCATTCGCCTCGGCAGTAAACTGCCTGCCTAGCAATATAACGTCATCAATCCCTTCAATGTCAGACACCCAAGCGGAGTATATATTTTGCCTGATCAATTAACAGAGCGGTTGGAGCTATTAGCCAGCAGCGATCATTTATCTTTGTTAACAGGTATACAGCGCGGTATTGAAAAAGAAAGTTTACGGGTTTACCGCAATGGCCAGCTGGCACAAAGCCCGCACCCGCATGCCTTGGGATCGGCACTGACACACCCCCATATCACCACAGACTTTTCTGAAGCTCTACTTGAATTTATAACCCCAGTATTTACCGATATTGATCAGTGCTTGCAGTGCCTTGATAACATACATCGTTTTACCTACCCCAAGCTCGATAAGGAGTTATTGTGGGTCGCCAGCATGCCCTGTATTTTGCAAGGCGACGGCAATATTCCGGTCGCACAATATGGTAGCTCGAATATTGCCAACATGAAGACAACCTATCGCAAAGGTTTGGGCAATCGCTATGGCCGTACAATGCAAACGATTTCCGGCATCCACTATAACTTTTCATTGCCGGATAGTCTGTGGCAGTCACTACAACAACAGGATTATGACAAGCGCTCTTTACAGGATTATAAAACCGACTCCTACTTTAAATTAATTCGTAATTTTGGCCGCTTTTCTTGGCTATTAATTTATTTATACGGTGCCTCTCCCGCTGTCTGCAAGAGTTTTTTGCAGGGTAATAATCATAATCTGCAGCCCTTCGATAACGATACGGCCTATTTGCCTTATGGCACAGCTTTACGCATGGGCGATCTTGGCTATCAAAGCAGTGCGCAGGAAAATTTAAAAATCTGTTATAACAGCATTGATAATTATATAGAGACCCTGCACAAAGCGATCACCAATATACATCCCGACTATGAAAAAATTGGCGTTGGAGTCAACGGCGATTTTCGCCAGCTATCTGCTGCGTTATTACAAATTGAAAATGAATTTTACAGCCCAATTCGTCCCAAACGCACCACCAACTCCGGCGAAATACCTATAGGTGCTTTAAAGGAACGCGGGGTTGAATATATTGAGGTGCGATGTATTGACGTCAATCCTTATTTATCACTGGGCATTGATGCTGAACAAATTCGGTTTATCGATTGTTTTTTACTGTACTGTTTATTTGAACGCAGCCCTTTATGTGATGATGATGATCGTGACCGCATGAATTATAATTTAAAAAGTGTGGTTAACCGCGGGCGCGAGCCCGATTTGCAACTGCAAACTAGAACCGGTGATTGCAGCCTTAGTGACTGGGCCAATAGCTTACTAGACGGTATTGATAAAATTGCTGAGCAACTTGATATGGCGCATGGCGGCAATAACTACCAACAGGCATGCCAACGGCAACGCGATAAGGTGGCGGACAACTCACTAACACCTTCAGCCGCCATTCTTACCGATATGGAGAGGCAGAAAAAATCTTTTTCCAGTTTTGCCATGCATTTGGCCGAGCAGCATAGCCAAGACTTTAACAGCCGCCCTTTAACCGATAAAGATCTGCAATATTTTCAGCAAAAGACTGAGCTATCCCGACAACAGCAAGCTGATATTGAGGCCGCCGACACCCTTAGCTTTGACGATTATTTAGCGGATTACTACCGGCAATACAGTAAGCTGACATAATGTTTATCTTGTAGCGCTAGCTATGAATTACCTCGCCCACTTTCACTTGAGTTATGGCAATGACGATTTATTAATCGGGGCATTGCTTGGCGATTTTGTCAAAGGTCCGCTTAAGGGTGAGCGAAAAAAGTCCATTGAACAGGGTATTTTTCTACATCGAAAAATCGATATTTTTACCGACACTCACCCTTTGTTAAAACAAACCCATCAATTATTTCAGCCACGCTATCGTCGCTATGCTGGGATTATGACAGATGTGGCCTTCGACCATTTTCTCAATCGCCACTGGCAACAATTCCATCAACAGCCACTCAGTATTTTCAGCAAAGAAGTTTTTCTGCTGATTACCACCAGCGATCATTTGACGCCGCCAGCCAAATATCAGGCAGAAAATCTGGCGCGTTATGATGTGTTTGCAAATTATCAATACTGGCAAACGGTTGACGCGGCCCTTAAACGTATTAGCCAACGACTGGCGCGTGACAACCCGCTGGCGTCTGCAGCACACGCAATGAAGCTTCACTATAAGGCACTGGAAGCTATTTTTTTAACGTTTTATCCCGAGCTGCAGGCACATGTTAGCGAATTGCGACAAGAATTTTCGTAGCCTGCGCCGCCATTGTCTTTAAAGGATTCACTCACCGTTGGATAATAAATGCGCTAAACAATAAATCATCGATAAACGGTTGCCCCTCTTCTTTGATTAACACCTTGCGTGTTTCTGCCAGCAGATCCTGACGCAGCAACTCTTTACCCTTGATTGAAGACAGCTCTTCCTCTGTAGCACGACTTAAGCGCATCACAATGGCATGACGAATATAAGGCATATGACGGCTAACCTGAGTTTGGCCAGAAAACCCACCGGCTAAACGCAAAGCAATATCGGTTTTTAAATAGCGCAACCTACCCACCCCGCCATAGTTCACTACAAAGGCCGGCTCTAGCTCCAAATAACTGGCCGGGCCACCGCCAGCGGCATTTGCCTCACTGTCAGCTCCCGGATGCTGCGCAAAAGAAAGACCGGGCAATAACAAACCGAGAGATAAGACAAGCCAAGGGAAACGCATTTTATAAACTCCAGTATTTATCGTTATCATAATCAATTTAGCAGCTGCAGTGCAGTTTGCCGCTTGAGTCGGGCGCTACTTTGCCCTAATGTAGTTGCCTAAACTAATAAATCGCTGTTTTAACCACAGCTAACAGCGATAGACACTAGGAAGATAAAATATGGCATTACCCACCATCAGACAAACCCATGCTCTTGTGGTTGTTGCTGTTATCGGCATGATGTCCTATGCACTTTATACCCAATATTATCTTTTTCTGGAACCTTGCCCGCTATGTATTACACAGCGGCTGTTTTATATTCTGATCGCCTCTTTTGCCTTGCTGGCAGTATTGCATCAAGCAAAATATAAGCTCTATGGCATTCTCGCCCTGCTAAGCGCTACTGGCGGCATGGCTACCGCTGGCAGACAAGTCTGGTTACAACATCTTCCGCCCGATCAAGTGCCGGCCTGCGGCCCCGGTCTGGAATATATGCTAGAGACTTTCCCCCTCAGCGAAACGCTAACCACTATGTTTAGGGGCGATGGCCAGTGCGCCGAAGTTGTCTGGACCTTTGCCGGCTTTAGTATGGGCGAGTGGTCGCTGTTTGGCTTTACCGCTTATGCCGCTGTCTTTATCTGGCAACTGACTCGACGAAGCTAGCTTATGTCATTGATTAACGGTGTACTGATTTTATTGGTTTGCCAGTGTGCTGGCGAAGCTATCAAAAGCTATTTCGGCCTTAGCCTGCCGGGGCCGGCTATCGGTATGTTTATTTTGTTTATTGGCTTGGTGCTGTATCAGGATGTGCCTGAAGCCATCGCCAAATCCAGCCGTAGCTTAATCCCTTTATTGGGCTTGATGTTTTTACCCGCCGCCGCAGGTTTATTTTTTCTGGGCTCGCAATATAGCGATCAGTGGCTCGCAATTATCGCTGCGGTAGTTGTCGGCTCTTTGCTCTCGCTAATCTTTAATGGCCTGTTAATGACGTTTTTAGCTCGCAAGCGGAATATCAAATCGTGATAGACCAAAACCTACTGAACAGCCCATTATTGGCACTCACCTTAAGCCTTGCTGCATTTCAGTTAGGCAATGTATTGTATCGCCGGCTCAATGAATTTCCCTTGCTACACCCAACCGTCACTGGCGCCGCTCTAGTCGCCGTATTACTACCCAGATTGAATATTGACTATCAAGTCTATGTTGAAGGCAATCAACTGCTGATGTTTTGGCTTGGCCCTGCCACCGTTGCATTGGCAGTGCCTTTGTACCAACAGTTACATCTGATTCGCAATATGGCTGTGCCGATTTTATTAACCTGTATCTTTGGTGCCATTTTTGCGGCTGGGTCAGCGGTGGTCATCGCTTATTCACTGGGTGCCAGCGAGGCAACCATGCTTTCCCTTGCGCCAAAATCTGTGACCACGCCTATCGCCATGGATCTAGCCAGCGAAATTGGTGGCTTGGCCTCTCTGGCGGCAGGCTGTGTAGCACTAACGGCTGTCGCTGCCATGTGTTTAGCGCCGCTAGTCTTTCGTCTGCTAAAGATCGAGGATCCGCAAATCTGGGGTTTTTGTTTGGGCATCACCGCCCATGGCATGGGTACCGCCAGAGCCTTTGAGATGAACCCCACCGCCGGTGCATTTTCCAGCTTGGCGATGTGTCTAACCGGCGCCTTTAGTGCTGCATTGATTCCGATTGTGGTTAGCCTACTGCAGTAGCTAAAAAAAGCCGTGTTAAAAACACGGCCTTCTTGTTCAAGCAAATAATTAAAAACTTAACCTTCCGCCGCTGCATCCTTAATAGCCACCAGCTCCACTTCAAAAATCAGTGTTGCATTGGGGCCAATAGGGCCACCACGAGTACCGCCGGGGCCGTAGGCCAAATCCGATGGAATCACAAAGCGGTACTTGGAACCAACTGGCATTAATTGTAAGCCCTCCGTCCAACCGGGAATGACGCCATTGAGCGGAAAACTGACCGTAGCACCGCGTTTATAAGAGCTATCAAACTCGGTACCGTCCAATAAAGTACCGGCATAATGGACTTCAACGGTATCCGTTGCCGCAGGTTTGTCACCGTCACCGGCGGTAATCACTTCATACTGCAAGCCACTTGCTGTCGTTGTTACGCCCTCTTTGGCGCCGTTCTCTGCTAAATAAGCAGCCCCTGCAGCCTGATTGTCATTGGCCAGTTTATCGGCAGCTTCCTGCTGGGCAACCATTTGTTGCTGCTGGAAAGCCTGCATTTCAGCCATAATTTCTTCTTGTGTCATTAACTGCTCACCGTCGTTGATGGCGTCTTTAAGGCCCTGTGTAAAGGTATCAAGATCAACGACAAAGGCCTCATCCTTGAAACGCTGGCCAAGGCCGATACCGATGCTGTAGCTAATACGCTTTTCCTGTGTATCAAGAATTGCGGCAGCGGGCTGTTCTGTCTCAGACTCAGCCGCTTGTTGATGACAACCGACCAATAGCGTACTGATGGCAACAGTGAGTAAAAGTTGTGGTTTCATTATCATTCCTATTCCTGCATTAAATTCCTAGTTAAAAGATGGACGCTGACTGTGCAAAATCTAAGTCACCGGCAGCGCTTATACTACTACTGTTATCCCTGCTATTAACAGAAGCTTTTATTAAGTTTTCCATCTCTGATAGCTGTTTCATGCTAGCCCAGCTCGAAAATCGAGCCTGCTCGCCCTTTCAAACCCTTGAACTGGCTTGCCGGCTAAACCGAGCAAAATCACATTTCCCCAAAATCGCGACTATACTGTCCTTTGATACTTCAATAACAGCTATATAAAAGACCTATTTGGACGACTAGGCTATCTCGTCTAAACTCAAAAAATACTAAGGAATACAAAGGGTTATGACCTATGGCGACTAACAAAAAGAAAGCCCCAGCCAAAAAAGCTATCACCACAAAGAAAACATCTGCTAAAACCACTAGCAAACCAAAAGCGGCAAGCAAGCAAGCGCCCGCGAAAAAGGCGCCTGCAAAGAAGACTGCGGTGAAAAAAGCAGCCACTAAAAAACCCGTCGCTAAAAAGACAGCCGCCAAGAAAACCGCAACAAAAAAAGCGGCGCCCAAAAAAGTGGCAGCAAAGAAAGTGGCAGCAAAAAAGCCTGCAGCCAAAAAAGCAACCACAAAAAAGACTACAACCAAAAAGACAGCGGCTAAGAAAACGGCAACCAAAAACGTAACAACCAAAAAGGTGACGACGAAAAAGCCTGCAACTAAGAAAACAGCCACCAAAAAAACGGCAACCAAAAAAACAGCCGCTAAGAAAACGGCAGCAAAAAAAGTAGCGCCCAAAAAAGCGGTAGCAAAAAAAACTG
>NZ_CAXAHB010000067.1:0-8038 GCF_963968385.1 uncultured Oceanicoccus sp. | reverse complement strand
AATTCACTACTGGAAGAGAGCCAAAAAATGTCCAAAGTGCCTCCTTGCGACCTTTTTCAATGGCAAGCTTTCGAGAAAAAAGACTAATTGGCGCATAGGTAAGAAGAAATACAGCTAATTGCCAAGCATAATTATTATCATTTAACACAGCGTTGGCAGAGAGGGTGACAACAGATAGACCAGCTAGAGCTACAGTATGTTTAAACATGAAGCGACCACCTTGAGAGAGTTATTGATTGTCTTTTTAAGATTATGATCTTTCATGGCTTATTTTACTAGTCGTCCGTAGCTGAGAACTTTATGCGTTATCTATCTTAATGTCAGAACAATGCCCAGTGCTCTTTATATTGTGGTTGCCCAGTAATATTTGCACCGCTTGAAAGGCCAGCTTGAGATCGGGAGAGGGCGCACGTTCATGTTTGTCAAATAGCAATTCATCGGCGGTGATATCACAGGCGACGATAATCTTTTTAAACGTTTCCAGCGAGGGTCGGGCTCTGCCGGTTTCATAGGTTTTGATGGAGGCAGTATGCAGGCCAACGAGATCTGCCATTTGATCCTGCGTTAGTTTGCGGGATTTGCGCAACTGCCGGAGGTTTGCTTCGAAGCTCATCATGCCCTCCTTGGGTATTTGCTATGCTCTGACAAACTGAATAATACGGTATCGATGGCCGCAGATAGTAACATCGGGGCATGATTGATATTAAAGATTTTTTTGCCCTGACAATAAGGGCTAGATATAGCTAACATAGTTGAAAAACTCCCTGTATTGCCTGTGAAACTAACTTACCCGATTGCTATTGCAGAATATATAATCCAAAAGCACTAAGTTGGTTATGGCTAATTCCATTGCCTAGCATCCTGCAGGATAAGCGGCGCCAAAGCTAAGCAAGTTTGATAGAGCTCACTATAAAAAACAAGCTTTAACTCAATAAAAGCAACCAAAACTATTGGTTTTTTTCAGCTCAGTCTGGCTCTGATCAATTGCAGTATGGCCAGACCTATTGCGATCAGGGTGATTGTCCAGGCCGCTCCAGAGACTTCGGGTGTCGCCACCTGTTTAACCGCAATTCCATAGGTTGCCCAGCCAATCACCAAGATATAGGCAATATCCTTTTTGATTATCAGTACGCTGGCGCCCGCTATAGCGGCAATGGCCAGTTTTAACAGGGTCCAGTTAATGGCACTGATTCCAATATTATTGGCATCCAGAGCGGTTTGCATAATGCTGAAGTTGGCGATGGTTGCTACGCTGACCCAGCCGACATAGACACTAAAGGGTAGGGTGATAGCTAGGCTAAGCGTCTGATCCGAATACTGGATAGTACGGTAGATCTGGATAAGTGATAGCAATAAACCGATGATGAGCAACAATGAGACGGCGATATATTGCAAATGCCAGGCGAGCATCCATGCGCTGTTAAATACGCAGCTGAGGATAAAGTATTTGCCGATTTGGCTGAGTGTCGGATTATAGCGCTGTGATGGTAACGACTGGGCAAATGCGTAAATGGCCAGCCCCAGATAAATAAGGCCCCAGATAGAGAAGGTAAAGCCGGCAGGTGTAAATAAGGAGCTATATTGGGCAGAGACCTCGCCGGTGGTTTGTCCACCGATGGGTAGCCAGTTGGCCAGCCAATTCACCGTGACGACTAGTATTAGCGCGATAATCACGCCACCCCAATCCGCAAATGATCTTTTCATAATGTGAATCTCATTATCATCGTGGCTATTGTTTGATGGCGCGAGCACCATCTGTTTGCGATAGCTGGGTTCAGGCTAACTTTTCCCCAAGCAGCGCTGATAAGCTTTTACTGCTTCAGTCAATCCCATATTGATCGCATCTACCGTCAAAGCATGGCCAATCGATACCTCTAGTAGTTGAGGTATGGTGGCAAAACGGGTCAGGTTAGTTAGGTTTAGATCGTGCCCAGCATTCAGGCCGATACCCAACGCCTGCGCTTTTTCTGCAGCCTGATAAAACTGCTGAAACACAGTCTCAACTTGATGGTTGTTGTTAACCGCATCGGCGTAAGGTCCGGTATAAAGTTCAATACGATCTGCGCCGATTTGTTGGGCCAATTCGATTTGCTCTAAATCCGCATCCATAAATAAGCTGACTCGAATACCGAGTTTCTGCAATTCCTGAATAATGGGGGCTAGTTGATCGCCGCTTTGAGTTAAATCAAAGCCATGGTCTGAAGTCAGTTGCTGGTTATTGTCAGGCACCAGAGTGCATTGGGCAGGTTTGATATCTTTAACCAAATCGAGAAACCCTGGATAGTCACTAACGCCAGTACGCTCACTTTTCATTGCCGGCGCCAACGGGTTGCCTTCAATATTAAATTCAACGCTTAACATTTCCGCTAAATCATAACAGTCATCAACACGGATATGACGCTGGTCCGGGCGGGGGTGAACGGTAATACCGTCAGCACCGGCATCAATACATATTTGCGCGTGTTGGGTAACGCTGGGGTAGCTGGTATCGCGGGAGTTTCTAATCAGTGCAATTTTATTTAGGTTAACACTGAGATCAGTTTGGTTTGATGTGCTCACATTATTCCCGCTGTGGTTGATCAGTTACTTAATAATTTCTACACGCTCAATAATCACCGCTTCGACGGGGACGTCGGCATAGCGCCCTAATGTCATGGTAGGTGTTTTTTCAATACTTTTTACGACGTATTGGCCATCGGTGACGATAGCAAAAACAGCATAGCCGGGCCGTTTACCTTTTGAGTCGAGGTTGGCATTCATTTTTGTATTGATAAAAAATTGCGAGGTAGCGCTATCTGGATCTTGAGTTCGGGCCATAGCAACGGTCCAGCGATCATTATGTAGGCCATTGTCTGATTCATTGATAATCGGTGCCAGCGTATTTTTTCTTTGCATTTCTTGGGTAAAGCCACCGCCTTGAATCATAAAGCGTTTAATCACACGATGAAAAATAGTGTCGTTATAAAAGCCGGTTTCAGCATAGTTAATAAAATTAGCGACGGTAATAGGTGCTTGCTGAGCATAGAGTTCGATCGTAATTGGCCCTTTGCTAGTATGGATAATGGCTATTGGGTTTTTTTGTGGTGCGGTTTTATCGGTGGCATAGGCAGATGCCGCAATTAAGCCAGAAAAAACAAGCGATAAGAATAAGGCAATGATTTTTTTCATGAGTAAAGTCTGCATCGTTAAAAAGGAATTAGGCCCAGTCAGTGCTTTTTCTGGGCCATGCTCTGGGTACAATCAACGTAATCATAACGCCGATCAGTACCGCAAAAGCACCATTAAGGAAGGCATCGTTTTCCTGGTTGTCATTTAATCGCCGGTTGTCGGTGGTTAGTACTTCGACTTGATTTTTTAACATTTGGTTTTGTTCCAGCAACCGTTGATTGTCTTTATCAAGTTGAATGGCGTTGGCCGATACCTTTTTGATATTGTCCAGCTCTTTGCTGAGCTGGTTGTGTTTGTTGGTCAAAGCCGTTAATTTATTTTGCGCGCTTGCCTGTTGATTACTGATTTTACTGAGCTGTTGTTCGAGTGCGCTATTGTCGCTTTTTAGTGTTGCGATGGTGTTTTGAGCGGCTCTGTAGTTTGCTTTAGCGGAGGGTGTTGGACTCAACTCCCGGCTTTGAACCCAGCCTTCGGTGCCACCGCTGGTGCGCACCTTGGTGTAACTGCCATCATCGTTTTGCGCCACTTGGGTTAATGGTGTGCCGCTGACCAAATAGCGAATGATGCGGTATTCATTGCTCTGACCACTGCGCATAGCCACAGTCAGCTGGTCGCTGACATAAATGGTTTGACTTTTTTGACTATAAAGTTGGCTACTGGTAGTGAGTAGGGCTAACAAAAGCACAATATGTTTCACGGGATATTCCTTCTGGTGTTTTGTCTGTGGTACCTGTTATGGCAATGATTATACGGTTTTTATTGTGCGATTGCAGATCGTGATTGCAGCCTTTCGGTTTAAACTTCGTTAAATATTTCTTCCGTTTTCAGCTGAGCTAATTTTTGAATATGGTGCAATAAATAATACAGTGCAGCTAGCAACACAATAGTGCTTGGCAGCGCTATCACCGGAAAACTCAAGGCGGTCATTTTGCCAAGTTCTTCGGTAAATGCCACGGTGCCGGGTTCGCTAATGAGTATCACCTTGGCCAAAATATAGTTTAGTGCTGAAGATAGAAAAAATGAACCAGCCACCATATAGGATGCATTGGCCAGCTTGTGTTCAAAGGCCTCTACGTTGTTGTTGGCTTCCAGTGCGGCCTTCACTTTGTTGATTTGTAGTATTTGGTCGTTAAATAGAAAGGTTTTCACCAGCGGGTATTGGGTGCGCATAGAAAATAAGGTGGCCAGACCAAAACAGGCGGGGATGGCCGCTTCTTTAATGGCGATATATTGAGGGTCTAGCTGTAGCAGACTAAAAGTGCCGGTTAACACCACACTAAAAATACCCAGTGCAGAGAATAAGTTGGCTTTATGATTCTGCAAATAATCTTTTAGCCCGTAAATAATCGGAAAACTCAGCGCCACAACGATGCTATAAATCGGCCCCAAATAATCCTCGGAGCTGAGTTTGGTCATAATCAGTGTGGGGATAATGATATTAAAGGCCAGATTGGCCAGCATGCTAGGTGGTTTTTGCGCTTGTTCGGTGGTCACTGTATCAACGGCTCCTGATAAAACGGGTCTTCAATCAATCGTAGGGTGTGTGTTGCGTTATTGGAGGCAAATAATGCCACAAATTGCGTTACTATGTGGTCTGCTATTGCTTCAATGTGTTATTTATTTTGCTTCCAATAAGGGTCTCAACAGTGAATGTTGATTTGCATAGTCATACCACAGCTTCCGATGGTGCGTTAAGCCCCATGGATTTACTGCTGCGCGCTAAACAGCAGGGCGTAGAATTGATGGCCATTACCGACCACGATACCGTGGCTGGTTATCGATCGGTGCGGGACCAGTGGCAGGATGCTTCGATGCAGTTGATTTCCGGCGTGGAGTTGTCCTGTTTGTGGCATCGACGATTGATTCATGTAGTGGGCTTAAATATCAATATTGATCATCCAAGCCTGCAAGCGGGCTTGGCAACGCAACAGCAGGCGCGGTTAGATCGGGCCGTGTTGATTGGTGAGAAGTTGGCCAAGCAGGGTTTTGCCGGTGGCTATCGCTTTGCCGCTGAATTAGCGGGTGATAGTCAGATTGGCCGCCCGCATTTTGCTAAATTTTTAGTTGATTGCGGGCATGTCAGCTCCGAAAGTGAGGCTTTTAAACGTTATTTAGGGGCTGGCAAAATTGGTGATGTAAAGTCCAGTTGGCCAGAGATGGCAACGGTAATTCAGTGGATTACCGATAGTGGTGGGGTGGCGGTACTGGCTCACCCCTTACATTATAAAATGACAGCGACTAAACTGCGCGGCTTGGTCGATGATTTTAAAACTCAGGGTGGCAGTGCGCTGGAAGTAATCAGTGGTAAACAGACTAAGGATCGCACTCAGTATCTGGCGCAATTGGCTGAGCAGTTTGGGTTAATGGCGTCCACCGGCAGCGATTTTCATCGGCCTGATATGCCTTGGAATGAGTTGGGGCAAGCGGCTATATTGCCCAAACACTGTCAGCCGTTATGGCCATTATTGAGTCGTGAGAGTGGCGTGTCGTCCACCCCGCAGTGAGTTGTGCATGAGTCAGTTTTTTCAAATCCATCCAGAAAATCCGCAGTCACGGTTGATTAATCAGGCAGTGGATATTATTCGTCAGGGTGGAGTAGTGGTTTATCCCACGGATTCTGGTTATGCCCTAGGCTGCCAGTTGGGTGATAAAAAGGCAGTGGAATCTATTCGCCGGATTCGCCAACTGGATCCGAAGCACAATTTCACCCTGATTTGTCGGGATTTATCTGAGTTGGGCCGCTATGCCCGAGTTGATAATAGCGCCTATCGATTGCTTAAAAATCATACGCCGGGTCCTTATACCTTTATTCTCAAGGCTACCGGTGAAGTCCCCAAGCGGTTAATGCACCCCAAACGTAAAACCATTGGTCTTCGCGTCCCAGAAAACCCTATTGCTCACGATTTATTGGCCGGTCTTGATCAGCCGATGATGAGTGTCACCATGATGTTGCCGGGTGAGGATATGCCCATGACCGATCCCTATGAAATCCGCCAAACCCTTGAAAATGCGTTGGATCTCGTTATCGACGGCGGCTATTGCGGCATGGAGCCTAGCTCAGTGATTGATTTAGTGGGGGATGTCCCTGAAATCATCCGTCGCGGGCAGGGTGATGTTAGTCATTTTGAGGTGGAATAAATCGGCTTGGCACTGTGATCATTGCAATGTTGCCGGTATAATGGCTGCCATTATAGCCACCATTATAATCAGTACCGGTTCAGTAATGCCGGCCACAAGCCCAAGCAGTGAGATAACAATAAATCCGTGGATGACGAGCTAGTACTAGACAACAAACCGCAAGATCAGGCTTCCACCGTTGAGCAGCCCGTGCTGGTCGAGGCCGCGGCTGAGATTGCCGAAAGCGAAGCTGGTCAAAATGACGCTGTTCAACCAGTCGTTTCACCCGGCCTAAAAGCGTTGCGCAGCAGCGGTGTGCAGCAAAATGAAATGCCATTTGCTGTTGTTCAGGGCGAGGCGGTTACCGAGATTCCTCGGGATTTATATATTCCCCCCGATGCGTTGGAAGTGTTTCTGGAGGCCTTTGAGGGCCCTCTTGATTTACTGCTATATCTAATCAGACGGCAGAATATTGATATTTTAGAAATCAATGTCGCTAATATTACCGAGCAATATATGCAATATGTGACGATGATGGATTCGTTACAATTTGAGCTGGCTGCGGAATATTTGTTAATGGCCGCTATGCTCGCAGAAATTAAGTCACGCATGCTACTGCCACGCTCTGCGGATGTGGAAGACGATGAAGAAGATCCCCGTGCTCAGTTAATTCGTCGCTTGCAAGAATATGAGCGTTTTAAGCAAGCGGCTGAAGATATTGATGAAATGCCGCGTTTGGGTCGCGAAATTTTCGAAGCTAGCGCCGCACCGCCGGATATTAAAAAAGAACGCCCACAGCCGGTTGTCGAAATGAAAGAGATTTTATTGGCGCTGGGCGAAGTGCTGCGTCGTGCCGATATGTATGAAAGCCATCAGGTGCAAAAAGAAAAACTGTCTACCCGTGAGCGTATGTCACAGGTATTGACCGTATTATCGGATAATGCCTTTACCCCTTTTGTGACGCTATTTACCGTTGAGGAAGGTCGCCTCGGTGTGGTGGTAACGTTTTTGGCAGTGATGGAATTGATTAAAGAATCGCTGGTTGAAATTGTTCAGTCAGAACCCTACGGTCCCATTCACGTAAAAGCAAAATCATCATGAGTATCGACAGCAAACAATTACAAAATATTCTTGAAGGTGCCTTATTGGCCTCGGCAAAACCACTCACTGTGGCACAAATGGCGAACTTGTTTGATGAAGCTAGCGAAGAGCGTCCGGCCAATGATGTAATTCGCGCAGCGCTGGAAGATATTCAGCAAGACTGTGAAGGTCGTGGTTTTGAATTAAAAGAAGTCAGCAGTGGTTTTCGTTTTCAGGTGGTACAAAACGTTGCTCCCTGGGTTGGTCGTTTATGGGAAGAAAGACCGCAGAAATATTCTCGCGCTTTATTAGAGACGCTGGCGTTGATTGCTTACCGTCAGCCGATCACCCGTGGTGATATTGAAGATATCCGTGGTGTTGCTGTCAGCTCCAGTATTATTAAAACTTTACTAGAGCGCGAGTGGGTGCGTGTGGTCGGTCACAAAGATGTGCCTGGACGCCCTGCTATGTACGCCACGACCAGACGCTTTCTGGATTATTTTAATCTTAAGAATCTGGAAGACTTACCGACGCTGGCTGAGATCCGTGATCTTGATGTTATGAATGAAGAGTTGGCGCTGGAAGGTGCGGACACGCCAGACCCCGAACAGGTAGCTGCCGGCTTTGAACAGGCGGCTGATAAGAGTGCTAACGACGATGGTATTGACAACCA
>NZ_CAXAHB010000066.1:0-8151 GCF_963968385.1 uncultured Oceanicoccus sp. | reverse complement strand
CATTTTATCCCTTAGCGATTAACTCTATGCTATCCTTACCGGCTTAGAACTAGCCCGCTCTCTAGAGGTTTACAATGCCACAATATCGCTCCAAAACGTCCACCGCCGGCCGCAATATGGCGGGCGCCCGCGCCCTATGGCGAGCAACAGGCATGAAAGATGACGATTTCCAAAAACCGATTATTGCCGTCGCCAACTCTTTCACTCAGTTTGTACCCGGACATGTTCACCTTAAGGATATGGGGCAGTTAGTCGCCCGTGAAATTGAGAAAGCCGGCGGTGTCGCCAAAGAATTTAATACTATCGCCGTTGATGACGGTATCGCTATGGGGCATGACGGTATGCTTTACAGCTTGCCATCCAGAGACCTTATTGCCGATTCAGTCGAGTATATGGTTAACGCCCATTGTGCCGATGCCATTGTCTGTATCTCCAACTGCGACAAGATTACACCGGGTATGCTGAATGCCTCAATGCGGTTGAATATCCCTGTGATTTTTGTTTCTGGCGGCCCGATGGAAGCTGGTAAAACCAAGTTATCCGATCAAAAACTCGATCTGGTCGATGCGATGGTTATTGCTGCTGACGATACCGTTTCAGATGAGAAAGTTGCCGAGTATGAACGCTCTGCCTGCCCTACCTGTGGTTCTTGTTCGGGAATGTTTACCGCTAACTCTATGAACTGCCTCACTGAAGCGCTGGGTTTATCGCTACCCGGCAATGGCTCGATGCTGGCCACCCACGCTGATCGTGAGCAACTGTTTTTACAAGCTGGCCGCACGATTGTCGATATCACTCGTCGCTATTACGAGCAGGACGATGATTCTTTATTGCCGCGTTCCATCGCTAATTTTAATGCCTTTGAAAATGCCATGAGCCTCGATATAGCCATGGGTGGTTCAACCAATACCATTCTGCATTTGTTAGCGGCAGCACAAGAAGGCGGTATTGATTTTACCATGCAAGATATTGATCGCCTTTCCCGCCGCGTACCACAACTATGTAAAGTCGCACCGAATACGCCGCTATATCATATGGAAGATGTGCACCGCGCTGGTGGTGTGATGGGGATTTTAGGCGAGCTAAGTCGCGCCAGTCTGTTGCATGATGATAGCCCGACTGTTCATAGCTCGTCGATGAAAGCAGCACTGGAACACTGGGATATCTGCCAAACCCAAGATGCTGATGTTAAACAGTTTTATCAAGCAGGCCCTGCTGGCATTCCTACCCAAACCGCGTTTAGCCAGAGCACCCGCTGGTCGTCGCTGGATGCCGATCGTGCCAATGGTTGTATCCGCACACTAGAGCATGCCTATTCATTGGAGGGTGGGCTTGCCGTACTGTTTGGCAATATCGCTGCCGATGGCTGCGTTGTAAAAACTTCGGGTGTTGATGAAAGCATTTTGGTGTTTTCAGGATCTGCGCATATTTGCGAAAGCCAAGATAGTGCCGTTGCCGATATTCTGGAAGGCCGGGTTAAAGAAGGCGATGTGGTTATCATTCGCTATGAGGGGCCACAGGGCGGACCGGGTATGCAGGAAATGCTTTATCCAACCAGTTATTTAAAGTCGAAGGGCTTGGGTAAAGCGTGTGCCTTACTCACCGATGGTCGTTTCTCTGGTGGCACCTCAGGCTTATCCATTGGCCATGCCTCACCGGAAGCCGCTGCCGGTGGTGCAATTGGTTTGGTCGAGCAAGGCGATACCATAAAGATTGATATTCCAAACCGCAGTATTAATGTGGATTTATCCGCAGAGCAATTAGAGCAACGTCGAATAGCGATGAATAATCGTGATGATGGTGGCTGGAAACCGGTTGCAGATCGTCCGCGTAAAGTGACTGCGGCACTAAAAGCCTATGCAAAAATGGCAACCAGTGCTGACAAGGGTGCTGTGCGCGATGTATCTATGCTAGATTGATACGCTAATTTCGGCGAGCTTTTCCCCGCTTCTAAAAAAGGCTCAACGCACAAAAAAAGGCGCTTAATAGCGCCTTTTCAATATCCTCAAAACCGTTCGGTTAAACCTGCTCCAAGCTCTTCTGCCGAGCTAGTTCACGATCCATAAACTTGAGCCAGTCTTCTGCATACTTCTTACTGCGCTTATCTTTAGCGGCCTTAATAAAAGCAGAACGGGCTGACTTATACTGTTTTAAGTTGTAGTGAGCCATACCTTTAACCAGATAGGCATTATCAACGCGTTTAACACCGCCTTTTTTTAGACCCTTGTCGCAGGCGTTAACCGCCTTTTTGTATTGGTCGTTATCCAGATAGACGCTGCACAAACGCGTCCATAAATTACCCTTGTCTGACTTGGCGGCAGCTTTGGCGATTTCTGGAATCGCTTTTTTTACTTCTTGCGCCTGACGCCAAGAGTTACCTAACAATTCAAGATTCTTCGAAGTAGGCTCAATGACTTTCTCTTTAATACCTTTATCTAAAACTTTGGCTGCCTTGTAGGGCACCTCGTTTAGCAAGAACAAAGAAGCCATATTAACTAGCTCCTTTTCTTTATCTAACATGCCCTGCACATAGGCTGTTTCCATCGCATGCAGCTGTTGTGACTCGTCTTTTAACTCAGAGTACATACCGGATAATTGCATCCAGTATTGCTTTTTCGGATAGTGCACCAACATTTCACGAAGAATTTCTACCACTTTGCGGTAGTTTTCTTTGTCGTAATAGAGGAAACGCTGCAGGCCGTACCAGTTTTCCTTTGGCACCTTGCCTTTCTCTTTGTATAGGTTGATGGCGATCTCAACGTTTTTTAAAGACTTATCATATTCTTTTAGCTGGTAGTAACCTTGAGACAGCAACATATAGGCGCTGGCGGTTGGTGCTTCAGTAAATTCAAACCACTCCAATAAGGCTTTAACACCATTGGCATAGTCTTCGATCACAAAATACAGCTGTGCAACACTAAAACGTGCCTGAATCACGGTACCTTCAGGAGCTTCAGGCAAGGTCAGAATTCTAGAATAAGCGTTTAGTGCGCCGGGATAGTCTTCTTTTGTATAGTAAATAAACGCATCCATATTCAGAACGTTGGCCATTTCGGCATCGTTCAACGGTCTTTTACCATTTTTCAAATCGCTAAGGATTTCAAGAGCACCTTCGATATCTTTTTCCTCAACCGCCTCTTGTGCCTCCTGCAATTTCTTATAGACCTTGTTGTTCATGGCCTGGGTGCGTTTGGTTTTTTGCTTTTTCTTTTCCTGTTTCTTTTCCTGTTTCGTTTCCTGCGCCTGTGCAACACCCATCAACGCTTGATCGGTATAGGGCTGCAACAACGCTGGCACCACTGCCTGTGCGGCCAAGACTGGCACGCTAATAAGCAAGGCACGTCCCCAGCGTTTTAGTGGTGTAAGTGATAAAACATTCATAATCATTTAGCTAATTCCGAAGTTCTAAGCCTGATTGCTTACCAGCTATTTTTCTAGCTCATAAGTGAATCGGTTTTGTACGCCCAGTACATCAATAGCGTCACCATCAATAACACGTGGCTTATATTTGAACTTAAGTGCCGCTCTAACTGAAGCACGCTCAAAGTAGCCTTTAGGCTGGCAGTCGACCGGCACAGGGTCCTTAATAGAACCTGTCTTGGTCACGGTGTATTCCACCGTACAGTAACCTTCAATACCCCGACTGTTTGCCCGACGTGGGTACATGGGCGCCACCTTAACAATAGGCAGGTATTCACCGTCGGCACCGCCAAGGCCATTGCCTAAACCGATATTTAAGTTGGTATTCATGTTTGGCGACATATTCACCGCGTCCGGATTGACATCCACATCGTCGATTTCAGGTTGTTCAAGATCAGGTGGAGGTTCTTCTGGGTCATCAGGCTTGTCGGGCTTGGGATCTTTGATATTAGTATCGATCTCCCGATCCGGCATGGTGATATCGGCAATTTTAGTAGCCGGCTTTTCATCCAGCGACTTATCCGCCATTTCTATCAGTAGCGGCATTAAATAAAACAGGCCGGTAGTGACTAAAGCCGCTAAGCCGGCGCCTATCAATACGCGTTGGTAATTCATAATGGCTTAATCGTTTTCCGTGGCCAGTGAAACATCAAAAACACCTGCCGCTCGGGCTGAGTCGATCACACCAGCAACCGTTTCCGTGTTTGACTCGTTATCCGCCTGTATAACAACGGCACCTTTGGGATTTTCAGCATGCATACGTTCAATCACCGAACGAACTGCACGTTTGTCGATGCGACGCTTATCAATCCAGATTTCGTTAATCGGATTAATGGCGACAAGGATGTTAACGTTTTCTTTCTTGGTGGCCGTCGACGCTTCAGGACGGTTTACCTCGATACCCGCTTCTTTGATAAATGAAGCCGTCACGATAAAGAAGATAAGCATGATAAAAACAACATCTAGCATCGGCGTTAAATCAATCTCGCCGCCTTCTTCTCCACCTGCATTTCTATTAGCATTTCTGCGCATGATATTTCTCTTAATGATCTGTTGTCAGATGGTCTTCAAGCAATTCGCCTTCGCGTTCTGCAATTTGCGTTATGTAAGTATTGGCAAATACGCCGGACAGTGCAGCGACCATACCAGCCATAGTCGGGATGGTCGCTTTCGACACACCGCCAGCCATTGACTTGGCATCACCACCACCGGTCACCGCCATGATATTAAACACTTCTATCATACCGGTTACCGTCCCCATCAATCCAAACAACGGCGCTAAGGCAACCAAGGTTTTGATCATGGGTAAGCCAGCATTAATTTTCAGGTGCGCCTGAGAAATCAGCTGACGACGAATTTGACGAGCGTTCCAAGACTTGCGCTCATGACGGGCTTCCCACGTATTGATGACGGAATCCAAATCTTGACGCAAGCTGGTCTTAAAGTACCAAAAACGCTCAAAGACCAATGTCCACAACGCGAAGGTGAGAGCGGCAATAAACCAGAGAACGGTGCCGCCCTGCTCCATGAAGCGAAAAATAAAGTCTAGTACATCATTGAGATACATTTATTTCCCCAGTTGGGCCTCAGTATGCTCAGCGATAATGCCAGTTGATTGCTCATCCAACACATGAATAATTTTCTTGGCTTGGCCGTTGGTAAAGGTGTGCAACAATACCGTTGGGATAGCAACTAACAGACCCAGTACGGTGGTTACCAACGCACCGGAAATACCACCCGCCATGGCTTTAGGATCACCTGCACCAAAGATGGTGATAGCTTGGAAGGTAATAATCATGCCGGTTACTGTACCCAGTAGCCCCATTAGCGGTGCGACCGCAGCGATGATCTTCAATAGGTTAAGACCCAATTCGATCTTCGGCACTTCTTTCATCACCGCTTCAGAGAGTTTCAGCTCAAGGGTTTCAGTATCCATGGTTGGATTCTGTTCGTGAACCATCAGCACACGACCCAGCGGGTTGTCGTCATTGGCTTTGCCAGACTGCAACTGGGCATTAACTTTGGTCGACATACCTGCCAACACAATTAATCTCCAGATAGCTAGAACAAACGCCAAAACACCCACTGCCGTGATGGCATAACCGACGTTGCCACCTTGATGCCAACGCTCTGATATAGTGGGCGAGTTAATCAAGGCCGCCAAGAATGAACCGCCTGTAGGACCAGTAGGGTCAGCACCAAAAGGCACTTTACCGTCAGTAGCTTCGGCTAGATCCGAAGCCCAACCCAGATAAGCACCGCTTGGCTGACGAGCCAATTCGGCCAATGTGTCATTTTCAGCAATATATTGCAGATAACGACCTTCGTCACTGATCACGTTGAAAGTACCGACACGAACCACGGTGCGAGTTTCTTTCTCGCCACCCAACTTGGCAACTTCAGTGGTAAAGCTAACCACTTTGCCCGACTCAGTCATTTCACGCTGGATTTCAAACCATAGACGTTCAATTTCTTCAATGCTAGGCAACTGCTCAGCGCCAGCCATTTTAGCAATTAACTGATCAAGGAACTGATCACGACCAGGGTACTGGGCGCTGATTAATGAGTTGGCGAAACTAGAACGTAAGTCACCCGCAGTAGAAGTAAGATGGCCGAATAGCTCAGTTAAAGTACCCAGACGCTCTTTTAACTGACGCCCTTTATCGGCAACAATCAATTCATTTTTTTCAAAGGTTTTTTCCAATCGCGCTGAACGTCTTTCTTCTCTCTCACGCATGTCTTTGGCTTCTTCCAGAAGCCGCGCCTGACGTCTTTTATCACTTCTAAAGCGCGCTTCACGAGCTCTGTTTTCTTTCGCCTCAGTCGCTTGACCTTGTTTCACAAATTCCAACAACTGATCGAGAGTGCGAGCTTCCTCAGCCATCACCGAGCTGGAGGTAACAGCAAGCACAGAGGCAATAATCGCCGGTTTAATCAATGACATTTTCATTATTGTGCTGCCTCCGGTGCGGATACTGGGAGTTTTAAAATATCGATAGAGGCTTGCTTACGTGCTATGCGCAGGCCTTTGAGGATTGCGTTACGATATTCGCCTTTGTCTAGTTGAACAAAGTCGCCTGCTTCTTTGTCCCAGACGCCTGAAATTTCAGTATCAGTGGTTTGGTACATCAACGCTACACGGCCAACTTGAAAAAAGTTAACGTCGCGCTCAACACCATCGATGGACAATGAGCCTTTGTAGGCAGTTACTTTACGACCAAATTCATTTTCAATTTTGTAGGCTTCTAGCACCTGACGAAATTTCTCAGCGACTGACAAATCAGATCGGTCGATACTGCTACGCAAGAAGGCGATACGCTCTTGACGTTCTTCCATCAAAAAGGGCACATCCAGATTGATAAACTGCTCAAGGCTATCGATCATACGGATAACCAGAGGCGTCACCTGACGCTGGATTACCGTGACCTGTTCGATCGACTTTTCAATATCGTCGATACGCTTTAGCTGATTGGCGATTTGCTTCTCCAATCGGGCGTTATAAACCCGTAAACCGTCGACCTGCTTCATAACGGTTTTGTAGTCAGTTAATAATTCACCGGTTTCAGTGGTGAGCTTATCAACCTTTTGTTGAGATAATTGCGCAGCGGTCGTTTTTGCCTGACCTACCTTTAATACAGCGTCAACTGTATTGGCTTGGGCTTGTAAGCCCACTAGCGCGGCGAGTGACATAGTCACAGCAAACGCGATGGTTTTGAATCGATGCATAGTCATGGGGATTGCATTTCCTTCAGAGGTGTTTGAAAAAGCAGATTTAAGAAAACCCTAGCTTCTATATTATTGAGCAGCCTTCTCTGGCCTAGTTCAAGCGGTGCATTTTAATATTAAGCCCCTGCGAGAATCAACGCCCGAGGGCGTTTTTATCGGCAGAAACCCATAATAGGCTGACCGATGCAGTTGTGCGGCGGGGAAATGGGTACATCGGTATCAAAAATTGCCCGCGGTAACATAATCGCTGACGGTGAAAGCAACCCAGCGATCACAGGCCTAGAATCTCAAATCAAAAAAACGGCGTTGTGCTCATACCGCTCAAATAATAAACAGGTTATGTTTATTTATCACGCCCATAAACGATAAAACTATAGCCGTATGGATTGGGGCCTTCAGCGGCAAAACTCTCCTTAGTCAGCACTTTCCAGCGTGATAAATCCAACACCGGAAACCATGCATCTCCCTCTACATCAGCATGAACCTGTGTTAAATAAAGCCGCTCTACACGGTCTAACATTTCGCTGTAGAGCTGCGCCCCGCCAATAATCATCACTTCATCTGCGCCGTCGATAGTGGCTACACTTTGCGCCAGTGTCAGGGCCTGTTCAACGCTATAAGCCACACTCACCCCCTCGGCAACAAAATCCTGCTGAGTCGTCACCACAATATTGGTGCGCCCGGGTAGAGGCTTACCTATCGATTCGTAGGTTTTTCGACCCATAATGATCGGCTTGCCCATGGTGACGGCTTTAAAATATTTAAGGTCATTCGGCAGATACCAAGGTAGCTGGTTATTGCGGCCGATAACCCGGTTTTCTGCCATGGCCACAATCATGCCTACACGGACTTCAAACTCTTCATTCATTATTTACATTTTCCTAAAAGCTTGCCGGCTGGATAAACACTTATCAGCGCCGACACTGGTCAAACGGCAATAGGGGCCTTAATTAGCGGATGCGGATCGTAGCCTTCAAACACAAAATCTTCAAAATCATAATCAAA
>NZ_CAXAHB010000065.1:0-8324 GCF_963968385.1 uncultured Oceanicoccus sp. | reverse complement strand
ATGTTCTGAAATATGCCAGTACCTCTTATACTCTGGGCTTGCGCTACAATCTTAACGCCAATAGCAGTCTAAAATTGCAGTGGAGTCATTTTGTCGAGCTTGATGATACCGGTGGTAAATTTTTTAACTTAAGATTTCCAAATCCCAATAGAGCGGCAGAAGTCGATAATGTCGACACCTATTCATTAGTAATACATATGGTGTTTTAATGAGCATTAGGCCACATACTCACTGGTTTGCATTATTGATGGCTATGCTAATGGCTTCACTATTTCCCGTGCGTGTTTTTGCCGATATTGTTGTCATTGTTCATCCCAGTATGGAGTTAAATACTATTTCTTCGGAACAGGTTGCTAATATATTTCTGGGTAAAACCAGAATACTGCCTAACGGAAAGTTGATAGTGCCTGTTGATCAGCCCAGAAACAGTGACACCAGTCGTGAGTTTTATAGCAAGCTTATCAGTAAAAATGAAAGTCAACTCAACGCGTATTGGGCTCGGCAGGTTTTTACCGGTCGAGGGCAGCCACCGATTCAGGTGAACAGTTGCAACGAGGTGAAGAGTTTGATTAAGGTTAATCCGAGTATGATCGGCTATATCCATGGTGATTGTGCCGACATTACCATCAAGGTTATTTTAACAATCCCTTAAATCCAGGCTTTGCTTTGAAGCGGCGAATAAACCCAAGATAGCTATCAGCCAATTAGCTAGAGCAATCACGGCAAAATTACTCCTGCAGTAAATACCTTCGGGCTAACGGGCGAGCATCAAATTCGGCTTTCAGTGCGTCAATCAAGCTAAAAACACCCAATAGCTTTCTACTAAACAAGGTAAATTCCTTGAGCGGTGTTTTAAAGTGCTGGCTTAGCGCGGCTTGTCCCGCTTGTTTGGCCACACGTTTTGGTAGATTTGCGAAACCCCATCGATAGGCACCGTTTTTATTTAAAGCTTCCGGAGGCAGGTCAGCTGCAATGTAGTTCAAGGGTTCAACCATCATGGTGCATATCTTGACAAAGTTCTCTATCACTTCCTGAGGAAAAGTGGGCTCAAGAATGCCTAGTCTAACAGCACCTTGACCCACCATTTGACGATCTCGGTTAAAAGCGCCTCATTTTTTTAATCATTAGATGTTATCCACCATTACTAGGCACTTTCTAGGCGTTTTCGATTTTTTGCTCAGCATTTAACTATTCGTTAATCATTTCCCCATAGGCCGCGAATGATAAGTGGTTTCCACACGGCTAATTAGGCCTTCACCGCCATAATGCAGGTCGATATATGAGCTAGGTTATGCAGTAGTGTTTTATGTAGTGATCGGTGCTAATACGCAAACCGAAGCAGCACTATGGTCAGTTTCAGATGGCATAGCCAAGCCAAAAACAACATTTTTTTATCAATTTAGCTTTTTAGTATGTTTATTCTAATTTTTATTGATAACTTAGCCTTTAACTGGGATCAGATCTCAAATTTTTTAACGATAAACCGTTTTATTATCTACCATCCAAAACCGGAGTGTGACAATGACTAGGCAAGCAAGTGTTAAAGAGCAAGTAGAAAATGGCAAATTGGTGGCAAAAGATATTTTCTTAGCCACCCTGGGTTTCTACGGAAAAGTTTATGAAGGTGGTGTCTCTAAAGTTAAAGAGCTGAACGCAAAGCGTGATGAACAGTTTCAAGGGTATGTTGACCGTGGCGTAGAATTGGAAGCATTGGCGAAAGAGAAAGTTGTAGCTTTCTCTCAGCAAGACAATAGGCTGAATGAGCGTATTACCACACTGCGCAACAGCTACGAAAAACTCAGCTCAGTCTTCGCTGTCAATAAGACCGACGCTGCGCAAGAGCCTGCCGAAGAGCAGTCTGAGACAAAAGCTGAAGTTAAAACTGAAGCCAAAGCTAAGCCTAAAGCCAAAGCTAAACCTAAAGCCGCTAAATCTGAGTCAAAAAGCACCACTAAAGCCGCTTAAGTAAAACCCTATCTAATATAGGTCTCGATTTAACCGCGCAGGATGATAACCGCGCGGTTTTTTTTGAAAAATTTCTTGGATTTGAATTAGAATAGCACGATTACCGCTACATAATCATTGTGCAAGATTTACTAACTATCGATCAGGAGAAAGATAATGTCTAAAGACAAATTGGGTGATCGCGCTAGCGAGATTTCGAAAAATATCTGGCTTGCTGGCTTGGGTGCTTATGGTAAGGCGTTTGACGAAGCCTCCGAAAAATACTCCAAAGCCAGTAAAGATGTACCAAAGCTGTTTCAGGAACTAGTGGTGAAAGGTGCCAAGCTAGAAGAGATGGCCATCGGTCAGGTGGTCGACCCCATTGAAAAAACCACTGCTAGTATAGAGTCACGTATTGAAAAAATGCGCGCCTCGCTGGGTTTTGGGTCGGCTCAAAAAGATGATGATATTGCTCGGCTGGAGGCCAAGCTGGATCAAGTGGTTGCGGCGGTAGATGCTTTATCTAAAGAAGTAAAAAAAGCTTAATAAACTGACAATAAGGTTAAAGCCTGCGCCAAGGCCTAAGCGGTCGAAAATAATTAGTGCTCAGAATATTTCGGTAAACTAGGCCTTTTAAATTCGGGGTCTGCTTTTTGTCGCTATCCACAACAGGAATATTTTCCGATGAAAACGCGGGATAAAATTCTATTGACAAGTTTGACTCTCTTTAATGAAGAGGGTGAGCCCAATGTGAGTACTATTGATATTGCCAATGAGCTGGATATCAGCCCAGGTAACCTTTACTACCACTTTAAGGGTAAAGGGTTGATTATCAATGCTCTGTACAGTGGTTTTGAGCATGAGTTGGTCGACATATTAAACGCCCCCTTAGAAAAAACTCTGAATACCGAAGATAGCTGGTTTTATCTTTATGTTGTGTTTGAGCACATCTACAAGTTTCGCTTTTTCTATCAAAACCTTTCTGATATTTTGCAACGAGATAAGAAAGTTGAACGGCGCTTTATGCACTTGTTGCAGCAGAAATACCAAACAGCCAATACATTACTGGCGCTATTGGTTGAAAGTGGTGTTCTACAAATAACTGATGATGCACTTGATGAGGTTTGTGAGAATATCACGATTATTCTTACTCATTGGCTGACTCACACGCGTTTTCGAAATATGCCTGATAGTGAAGTGCTGGCTATCCACCGCGGTGTTTTTCAGGTTATGTCGTTGGTTTCGCCATACTTAAGTGAGTCTTATAAGTTTATCTATCAGGAGTGTCGAGATTTGTATCAAACGCTATTAACTCAGTCTCAGAACTAGCGGATCAAGATCTCTTTATTCGAATAATTTGAAGCTAGCTATGCTCGCACAACAGCGCATCATGCTGAAAACACCAAGAGCAACTTGGCTCTGGCTAAAAATGTTGCCGTGTTTTGCTGATCCTGTTGTATTTTATTGGTTTAGTCAACGAGAGCATTGGGTGGCGTGTTAAAATGCATTAATGGAATAATATATGCAATAATATATTCAATTAGCATAATAAACCCCAGTTTATCTACATGGCGTAATCGCAATATTCTATGAAAAAACTGACAGCGATCGATAAAGGTTTTCTAATTGGTGAAAGTAGAGAGGTGCCGCAGCATGTTGGTGGGCTATCTCTCTTTACTTTGCCGGACGGAGTTGATGAACATGAATACCTGCATGGCCTGACGCAAAATCTACGCACCGCTGACGAGTTATTACCACCATTTGGTGATCGTCTGAAGATAGGCATATTGGGTATGGCTGGTGACGTTAGTTGGGAGCGCGATCCCGATTTGGATATGGATTACCATGTGCGTCATTCGGCGCTACCCGCACCGGGTCGTTATCGCGAATTGTTTAATCTGGTATCTCGATTGCACTCGACATTACTGGATCGCAAAAGACCACTATGGGAAGTGCACCTTATTGAAGGCTTGCCAGATCGACAGTTTGCGCTGTATCAAAAAGTACACCATGCGGTTGCGGACGGTATTCGCGCAATGCATATTTCACGTAGTATGTTATCCAACGACCCTAATTATATTCAGCGGGGTTCGCCATTGTCTTTAACGAGCTGGAATGCCTACAAGTCCTTGCTCGCAAGCAAAAAACAATCAGGCCCTAGTAATAAAGAGTTGCGCAATGTTGCAGATAGACTTAAGGCCACTTTTGATTCTGGTCGGCATCTTTATAGTATGGTGAAGTCGGTGGCAAAGGTCTATTGGGGCGAGAGTTACGATTTGACTTTGCCGCATATGCGTGTGCCGCGGAGTTCCCTGAATACCCGAGTCGATGGCGCGCGTCGATTTGTCGCTCAATCCTGGCCTTTTGCTCGAGTGAAAGCCGTAGGGAAGGCGTTTGATGGAACTTTTAACGATGCGGTATTGGCAATGTGTGCTGGCGCCCTGCGTCACTATATGCAGCGACATGCTGAGCTGCCGGAGGAATCGCTGAAATCTATGGTTCCACTGTCAGTACGGGCTAAAGGTGATGCCGACGCCGGTAATGCGGCTGCAGCAATCACTGTCGATCTAGCAACAAATTTAGCAGATCCGGCAGAGCGTTTTCAGGTGATCAAAAACTCGGTACTTGCTGGCAGGGCACTTTACGACGGCATGTCGCCACCAGAAATAATACGGTATACCTCCCTGTTAAACGGTCCTGGCATGTTTCTGGAACAACTAGGGTTAACCAAGATGCCGCCACCTAGCAATATTTGGATTTCCAATGTGCCGGGCATACAAGAACAGTTATATTGGAATGGCTCAAGGCTCGACGGATCTTATCCAATGTCCATCGTCATCCATGGTGCTGCCGTGAATATCACGCTGATCACTAATAATCAGAACGTGGACTTTGGTATTATAGCCTGTCGACGTTCAGTGCCGCAGGTGCAACGATTGATTGACTATATGGAAGAAGCACTGGTAGAACTTGAAGAGGCTGCTGGGATCGCCACATCGCCGAAGAAGAAAACCATGCCGGTAGCTAAGACTAAGACCAAGCGCGCATCTCGAAAAACAGCGAAAGCTAAGACTTGATCCGTGCTCGCTATAGGTCTTGAAATGACAGCCAAATTTTGATTTGAAAGTGGAGTAGAAATTTTTTGTGATGGTAATTAACAACAATAAAATCAAGCGTGCGCTAAGTCAGGCATCGTCCTATCAGGAATGGCGTGAAGCGGCTCGCGCCTACGATGAACGCAATGGGCTACACCATTGGCGCCAGCGCGATCACAGCCAGCAGTATGATTATGTTTCTATCCGTCTCCGCCTCGATCGGCTACGCAACCTGAAGGCGCGACATGATCACCGCGGCCTGCTATACACGCTGAATGAAGGTATCCATGGCAATATGGGTGGTATGGGGCGGGCCGGTTTATATGGGCATGCACTTTCCGGCACTAAAGTGCTGATCGAGGATTATATCGATGAAATCGTCGATACTCTCGAGCACCTTGCCGGCGAATCTACTGATGATATCAGTGCCGATGAGAAGCTCGATTTCTTCCGTCGCGCCAGTCACTGTTTTGGCCACTCTGCATTGATGCTGAGCGGCTCGGGTTCGTTGCTGTACTTTCATATGGGGGTGGCGCGAGCACTGTTGGAGGCCGACCTGCTGCCCACTGTTATGTCGGGTTCCAGTGGTGGTTCTATCGTTGGTAGCGTTATTGGTAGTCGCACAGAGGAGGAATTGCGCGAGTTAATAGAGCCTGAAGCATTTCTCCAGCAACTGCCCGAATCAGCCAAGCGTGTCGGTACTCCTGGCCCAGCTGTAATGGAGCAAGTGCTAAGCCAGTTGTTTCCCGATGATTTAACTTTCCAGAAGGCGTTTGAAAAAACTGGCAGAGCCATGAATGTCTCTATCGCCCCAGCAGAAACACATCAAACGTCTCGATTGCTTAATGCAATAACGTCACCTAGCGTGTTGATGCGCAGCGCAGTGATGGCTTCTTGCGCCGTACCGGGCGTTTTTCCGCCGGTAATGTTGCAGGCTTTGGATGATAATGGCGAGCGACAGAGTTATCTTCCGTCGCGGCGCTGGATAGACGGTTCCATGAGTGACGATCTGCCAGCCAAGCGGTTGGCGCGGCTCTATGGTGTTAATCACTATATTGTCAGTCAGACCAATCCGCATGTATTGCCCTTTATATCAGATGGCCGGCGTAAAAAGTCATCGGTTGGCTTGTTACAGCATGCAGGTCTGCGCGCCACCCGCGAATGGTTTAATGCGATCACTATGATTCTCGATCGAGCGGATAAAAACAATGGCTTAATCACGCGAGCCGCCAGCTTAACGCGTACCATTATCAATCAGGACTATGTTGGTGATATCAATATTTTGCCTGACTATCGATTTATCAATCCCCAGCATTTGCTTGGTTTTCCGGGTGAGAAAAAGGTAATGGAGTTGATTGCTACTGGGGAGCGCTGTACTTGGCCAAAACTGGAGATGATTCGGCTACAGACAAAAATTAGCCGCACTCTGCGAGAAATATTACAACGTTATGAGAAAAGCAAGATTTTCTAGGTAATTGCGGCTATGGCTAAACAGAATAAATGATCGAGCTTTGCGCGATATTGGGTCAGCCAGCGGATAATTAAGAATAATGGCTAGCGATTAACAGATTAGAGCTGTTTGTTGACTTCTATGTTGAATTTGCCAGAGTCATAAACGGTGCTAAGGGCTGGATTCGCGCTAAATCCATTGTGTTTAGGTCATACTAAATGGCTGAATATGATTCCTTTGCATTCCTAGCTCAAGCGCAGAATTGCAGTTTAAATAAGCATTTTTATTTAATTCTCAGCTGATAACTTCACCACTAACCGAGGCACCGATGAAAAAACTAACAATGATGGACAAGAGCTTTTTGATGGGCGAGACCAGAGAGACACCGATGCATGTCGGTGGGCTCGATCTGTTCACCTTGCCGGATGGGGTTGATGAGCGTGAATTCCTGCATGATCTGGCGCAAAATCTGCACACTGCTGATTCCCTGCTAGCGCCATTCGGCGATCGACTAAAAATGGGTGCTTTGGGCATGGCCGGTGATGTTTATTGGGAGCCTGATCCCTCCATGGATATGGATTATCATGTGCGTCACTCCGCTCTTCCGGCACCGGGTCGTTATCGCGAGTTATTTAATCTGGTATCTCGACTGCATTCGACATTGCTGGATCGCAAAAGACCACTATGGGAAAGTCACTTGATTGAAGGTCTGCCAAATCGGCAGTTTGCGCTATACGAAAAAAAACACCACGCTACTATGGATGGTATGCGCTCAATACATATTGCGCGCTGCTTGTTATCTAACGACCCCAACCATATTTTAAAGGAGTCACCACTATCGTTAAGTACCTGGAATGCCTATAAGGCAGGGCTTCCCGTTGTTGAGCAGTCCGCCTTGAGTGAACAGAAATTGCGCAACGTGAGTGATAGACTTAAGTATACTTTTAATTCCAGTCAAAACTTTTACGACGCCTTGAAAACCACAGCGAAAGCTTATCTCTGGAAAGCTGGCGATTTGACTCTGCCCCATATGCGCGTACCGCGCACTTCCCTAAATCAAAAGATCGGTGGTGCACGCCGCTTTGTTGCTCAATCTTGGCCTTTTGCTCGAATAAGAGCCGTTGGCAAAGCGTTTGATGGAACCTTTAACGATGCGGTGATGGCGATGTGTGCCGGTGGACTGCGTCGTTATTTGCAACTACATGCTGAATTGCCCGAACACTCACTAAAATCCTTGGTTCCGATTTCGATGCGAGCGGCAGGTGATGTTGATACCACCAATGCAGCTGCAACAATTACTGTTGATCTGGCAACTAATATCCAGGATCCGGCAAAGCGCTTTCAGGTGATCAAAAACTCGGTGCTTGCCGGCAGGGCGCTTTACGAGGGTATGTCTTCGCTAGAAATTTTGCTGTATACCTCCTTAGTGAATGGTCCTGGCATGTTTATGGAACAACTAGGTTTAACAAAGGTGCCGCCACCTACTAATCTCGTTATTTCCAATGTGCCTGGCATACAAGAACCGGTGTATTGGAATGGAGCAAAACTGGAAGGTGCCTATCCGGTATCCATTATCAACCATGGTATGGCCATTAATATTACGTTGGTAACGATGGATCAAAACGTTGGCTTCGGTATCACCGCTTGCCGACGCTCGGTGCCGAAGGTGCAACGATTGATTGATTATATGGAAGAAGCATTGGTGGAGCTGGAAATGGCCGCTGGGCTACCCGCTTGGCCAAAGCAGGCACAGGCCAAGCCTGAGGCCACAACAAAACAGAAAACCACGTCCGTAGCAAAGGTCAAGCCCAAGAAAGCGTCCGCAGCAAAGGCTA
>NZ_CAXAHB010000064.1:0-8864 GCF_963968385.1 uncultured Oceanicoccus sp. | reverse complement strand
TTGGTGGAGCCGGCGGGAATTGAACCCGCGTCCGTCAGTCCGCTGCTTAGCGCTCTACATGCTTAGATTCCGTCAATTAATTTAGCCGCATACAGCCCGACGGGCAGGACGTAGTTGGCGATCCTGATTAATATTTAGCTAATCCACCTCAGGCGCGGTTTCATGGCGATCCAGTTCTGAGTGACGGACAGTAGCGCGGTACTGGCACCTTGCTAAAGGCCGCTAGCGGACGCATCCACTAGAAGGTACAACAAAAAGCTACTTACGCAGCTAGTTGAGCACCGTAGTTGTCATCGTTGGCAACTAATAGTTTGCAGCTTTGGATTTACGTGATTGGCTACCATCACGGCATGCACACATAAGTTTTGTAACCGGCGTCGAATCCAAATCGGCCCCGAAACTTGTGAACTCGGCCATTGTACACGGGCTTATACGGCTTAGGTAGCGGCTAGGGGGTAATTTGCTGGGAAAAAACAGGTAATAGTACTGGGTTTGCAAGCTCAAAGATGGGCGCTGTTTTGGCTGAATTTTGCTTTAGCTGGTATGGCGCATAATTCGTTGTTTCTGTTTATCCCAATCCTTGTTTTTTTCTGCCTGACGCTTGTCGTGCTGCTGTTTACCTTTGGCAATACAAATTTCAGCTTTGACCAGATGACCTTTCCAATACAGCGCGGTACAAACACAGGTGCGACCGTCTTGCTGGGTTGCTGCTAGCAGTCTGGCCAGTTCTCTTTTGTTAAGGAGTAACTTGCGGGTGCGGGTAGGGTCGGTGACATAGTGGGTAGAGACGGTTTTTAAGGGGTTGATATGTGCACCCAGTAAGAAGGCTTCACCGTCTTTCATTAAGACATAGGTATCAGTAATCTGTATTTCACCCATACGCAGGCTTTTGACTTCCCAACCCTGCAATTGAACACCCGCCTCAAATTTTTGTTCAAGGTGATAGTCATGTCGCGCTTTTTTGTTCTGCGCGATAGTATTGCTGGATTGTTTTGGTTTCTTTTTGCCCATAGCGGCGCATTATAGCGGTTGTCGCTGGTAAAGCGGAATGGTCTGGGTTAAAAAGAGCCTTATATCGAATAATAAACGAGTAATATGAATAATCATTATCAATCCAGAGATCCAGGCTGGCGTCGCAGTTGGTCGTTTATTGCTGCGACTACCGGCGCGACTATCGGTTTGGGTAATCTATGGAAGTTTTCTTATCTGGCCGGTGAAAACGGTGGCGCGGCGTTTGTGCTGGTTTATTTAATCTGCATTGTTGCGGTCGCTATGCCGGTCATGATTGCTGAGGTGATTTTGGGTAGTCGTGGTCGGTCGAATCCGGTTGATACCATGCGCCATGTAAGCCTTGAAGCAAAAGCCTCTTCGCTCTGGCAAATTATTGGCTGGCTGGGGTGTTTGGCAGGTTTACTGGTTTTGTCGTATTACAGCGTGATAGCCGGTTGGAGTTTTGCCTATGCCGGTAAGTTGCTGGATGGTGAGTTTGTTGCCACCAGTGCGCTGTTGTCGGGAGATATTTTTAACGACTTATTGGCCGCTCCAAAGCTCATGATGCAGTGGCAAGCCTTTTTTCTGTTATGTCTATTTTTTATTGTGGCTTTAGGCGTCCGCAAGGGTATTGCGCTAGCCACTCGGTCATTAATGCCACTATTGTTTATTCTGTTGATTGCCTTGGCGATATACAGCAGTCAGGTAGGTGATTTTAAAGCTGCAGTCGATTTTCTGTTCCAGCCGGATTTTTCGGCATTAACGCAGCAGGCCTTACTCGATGCGTTAGGCCATGCTTTTTTTACCCTAAGTATTGGGGTTGGGGCAATGTTGGCTTACGGCGCTTATGTGCCTGATCAACGATCAATTACCGGTATGGTGTCTACGGTGGTATTGATGGATACGGTGGTATCGATTCTGGCCGGCTTGGCGATTTTTCCCTTGGTATTTAGCTTGAATATTGCACCGACCATGGGGCCGGGCTTAATGTTTGTGGCCGTGCCTTACGGTTTTGGCAATATGATTTACGGCAATTATTTCGGCGCGCTGTTTTTTGTGGTGGTTTTTATGGCAGCGATCACTTCCGGGGTAGCATTACTTGAACCGGCAACATCATGGTTGTCGCAGCGGTGTCGCTGGTGGCGACCAGCTGCCGCCATAGTGACGGTGTTAGTGGTTTGGTTGCTGGGTTTGGCGACAATTTTTTCATTTAATATCTGGCAACATATCGATATCTTTGGGATGTCGCTGTTTGGCTTGCTGGATTTTGTCAGCGCTAATTTATTACTGCCGATCGGTGGTTTGTTGATCGCGGTTTTTGTGGGCTGGATAATGCGTAAAGAAGTGCTGCGGGATCAGTTGGATATTGAAAGCTGGCAAATATTTTCGCTTTGGCACTGGCTTTTGCGGTATATTGCAGCGCCCGGTGTGTTAGTGGTGTTTTTATGGTCACTCTATCCGTGGTTAACAACCCTGATCATTAAATAATGATAACCAAGTTATGACAGAAATTAATCGCAGTGCCTTATTGTCTTATTCGGCGGACAGTATCTATACCTTGATCAATGATGTGGAGAGCTATCCGCAATATATGGATGGCTGTGTCGGTACAGAAATATTGGCGCAGGGCGAAGACGAGCAGGGTGAATTTATGCAGGCGCGGTTGGATTTAACCAGCACTGGCGGGGTCCATAGGTTGACAACCCACAACCGATTACAGCGGCCAACTAAGGTCGAAATGACCTTGATTGACGGCCCCTTTGATGAGTTTAGTGGAATATGGACACTGGAGCCTTTGAGTGATTCAGCCTGCAAAGTCTCGCTGGTACTAAGATTTACCATGACCAATAAATTATTAGGTTTAGCGGCTAAACAAATGTTTAATCCGGTAGCTGATGATTTGGTGGGCTCACTGGTAAAAAGGGCGAATCAATTGTACCAGAGCGAATAAAGCGAGTCTGGCCCGTATGACTAACCACGAAATGATTAAGGTTGAGGTATGCTACGCCTTGCCCGATAAGCAACAAATTTTGATTATTGAGGTGGCGCAAGGGACAACCGTTTACGCTGCTGCTGAGCAGTCCGGCATAACCGGTTCTTTTCCGGATTTGGATTTATCGACCGCAAAAATGGGTATTTTTGGAAAAGCGGTGCCCAAACCACAACAGACCGTTGTTAACGAGGGTGATCGCGTAGAGATTTATCGACCTTTGATTGCCGATCCTAAAGAGGTTCGTAAGGTAAGAGCCGCCAAGGTAAAAGCGGAAAAGGCAGCGACTAAAGCGTCACCAGTTTAGCTGTCTTTGTTGGTTTGATGAGTGTCGGCAGCGGCATCTGTCTCGGCAGCTTGTTCAGATGCTGTACTGGGGATAAAGTCACCGGTAAAATAGTCCAGATTATCGTCCTTAAAGAACACGGTCACACGGTACTCTTTGTTTAGCTCGCTGTCCTGTTGAATGTTATAGACATAGTCCCAGCGCTCGGGATTAAAAGCGTCCTTGAGTAGTGGACTGCCCATAATATACTCCACCTGATCTTTGGACATACCAGGCTTCAGCTGGTCAACCATCTCCTGAGTAATTACATTGCCCTGCTCAACGGTAATTTTATAAACCCCTGGGAACTGCAGGGTATTACAGCCGCCAAGTAGGCTGTTGATGGCAATTAGGATAACAATGGCAATATATTTTGGCATTTGACTTTCACTCTGTGACGGTGATGTGGATAATACCCCAAACTATCCTGTAACGCTAAGGCGACCCTGAATATGACTATGGAAAATCAAGAGCTACGTAAAGCCGGCTTAAAAGTGACTTTGCCTCGGGTAAAGATTTTGCAGTTGATGGAGCAAGCTGAAAAAGATAGCCATCATTTAAGTGCTGAGGATGTCTATAAGTCTCTGTTAGAAGCCGGTGAAGATGTGGGTTTGGCAACGGTCTACCGAGTATTAACCCAGTTTGAAACCGCTGGCCTAGTAGTACGGCACAATTTTGAAGGTGGTCATTCTGTGTTTGAAATGGCCAAGGGCGATCACCACGACCATATGGTATGCCTGGAAACCAATCAGGTGATTGAGTTTTTTGATGAAGTGATTGAGCAACGTCAGCATGAGTTGGCTGAAGAGCATGGTTTTGAAATTGTGGATCATAGCTTGGTGCTTTACGTAAAACCCAAGAAGTAACTGTTCCACCTTATACCGTCTTCGCCGTACCCACTGAAATAACTGGCAGTACTAGTGAGACAGCATCTCTTTGGCATGCGCCAGCGATTGGTCTGTAATCGCAATGCCTCCCAGCATTCTGGCAATCTCTGCAATCTTTTGTTTATCGCTAAGCTGTTCCAATTGCGTGCTGACGCTTTTCTTGCTGGCAGTTTTGCTGACATAAAGGTGCTGATGCCCCTTGGAAGCCACTTGGGCCTGATGGGTAACACAAAGCACCTGCCCACGCTCGCCTAGTTGCTGTAATAAATTGCCCACCACTTCAGCCACAGCCCCGCCAATGCCAACATCTACTTCATCAAAGACCAGCGTGGGGGTAGCACTGGTTTGCGCGGTAATCACCTGAATCGCTAGGCTGATTCTGGAAAGTTCGCCGCCGGAGGCAATTTTGGATAACGCCTGAGGCTCTTGCCCCGGGTTAGTGCTAACCAAAAAGGCAATTTCTTCATGACCATGGGGGTGGGGAGTGTTATCGGCTCGTGGTGTTAGGGCAATACTAAAACGGCAGTTGGCCATAGCCAGTTGCTTCAGCTGAGCTTCTACCTGTTTTTGTAATTGATTGGTGGCCGTTTTACGTTTTTTAGTGATTTTGCTGGCTAGCTGTTGGTGTTGCTGTTCAGTTTCTGCCAGCTGTTGTTGCAATTGCTCAATTTCTTCATCACTGCCAGCTATGCTGGTCAGTTCTTGCAGTAGTTCCTGATGCAGTTCGGGCAACTGTGCCGGCTGAATATGGTGTTTACGGGCAATGTCGTAAATCGAGCTAAGCCGGTTTTCTACGGTGTGCAATCGCTCGGGGTCTAGCTCAAAACTGTCGAGGTGATGCTGTAATTCGCTATTGGCTTCTTCTGCTTGAATGAGTGCGCTACTGAGCAATTGGCTGGCTTCATCCAACGATGGGCTTTTAACCGGTATTTCACTGAGCGAGCGCAAGGCCTGATTTAAAATGCTCACTACATTCAGTTCGCCCTCACTGCAAAGAGCGATGGTCTGCTGGCAGGCCTGCTGAATTTGCTCACCACTGGCGAGTTGCTGCTGCTCTTGTTCAAGGGTTTCCAATTCATCATCAAGCAGCGCCAGTTTGTCCAATTCATCGACCTGATAAGCCAGTAACTGGGCGCGGGCACTTTGCTCGCTGCGATGACTTTCCAGCTTGGCAAGACGTTGTTGTGCCTGTTGAAACTGTTTGGCGATTATTTTTAAGTGGGCAGTATCGTCACCCAATCCGGCAAAGTTATCTAACAAACGGCGCTGTTGATCTTTTTTGAGCAGTGATTGGTGAGCGTGCTGACTGTGAATATCAATCAACATTTCGCCGAGGGATTTTAAGTCTTGCAAAGTGGCGGGGCGGCCATTGATATAACCGCGAGAACGACCCTCTTTGGTGATAACCCGGCGTAACAGGCAGTCGTTGCCATCCAGTAAATCATGCTCTTGCAGCCAGTGTTTGGCGTCTTCAATATTGGAAATATCAAAGCAGGCGTTAATATCGGCTCGTTCAGTACCGCTGCGTACGACACCGGCATCGGTTCTATCACCTAGCGCTAGTCCCAATGCGTCCATCATGATCGATTTGCCGGCCCCGGTTTCGCCGGTAATCACGGTCATGCCGCGGTTAAACTCCATTTCAAGTTCGCTGGCAATGGCAACATTATTAACGCTCAGGTGGACCAACATGGCAGTTTTCCATAGTCTGTTTATTTATACAGTATTATGGTTGTATATACAGTGTTTTGTCCAGTTTTTTGTGCGCTTGATCTCGCCCTGCCAGGCAGTTGGATGCCACGATTGACCAGTGCTAGGGCAGCGTAGGCTGCAATGCGCAGATTTCGCCTGGTTACCTTTATTGTTTGTTAATTTAAGTCATTGAATAACAAGCAGAATACTTTTCCACTCCAAGGTCTTTATTGGCCCCCTTGAATTGCCTGCAGCCGACCCCCATATAGCAAGTCATTGATGATATTGGCCAGATAGAAAAACCGGAGAAAGCAGTGTCCAACGAAGAAACCACTAACCCTGATATTGAAAATGTTGAGCAGCCTACGGAGCAGCCTGTTGAACAAGAGCAGGCCGCAGCGTCGGAACAGGCGGTTGATGAGGAGCCTAGCCCTGAAGCTCAGATAGAGGCTTTGCAGGAACAGCTAGCCAAAACCAAAGATGATGCGTTGAGAACGCTGGCTGACGCGCAGAATATTAAGCGTCGAGCTGAAGCTGAGATCGACAAGGCCCGTAAGTTTGCGCTGGAAAAATTTGCTGGTGAATTATTGGCGGTGGCCGACAATCTAGAGCGTGCTTTGGAGGCCGCTGATACCGATAGCGAGATGGTTAAGCCATTGGCGGAAGGGGTACAGCTAACTCAAAAAACACTGATCGATACTCTGGCCAAATTTAATGTCGTCCAGCTAGATCCGGTAGGTGAGCCCTTTGACCCGCAGTTTCATCAGGCGATGTCGATGGTAGAAAACCCCGATGTAGAACCTAACACAGTCACTCTAGTGATGCAGAAAGGCTATACCCTCAATGAGCGCCTGCTGCGCCCAGCTATGGTGATGGTCTCTAAGGCGGCTGCCGGTTCCATCGATGAAAACGCCTAATAGGGTTTAATTTTGGTAAACACGGTGTCTTTGACAAATTCTTTGACAAATATAGTGTCTTTGACCAACACAGTCTCGATGCGGACTTGAAAAAATCAAATTCGCACCAATATACCAATTCAAGTGAAATAAAGTCCTGGCCACAGCTGCCAGTTGAAAATTGGAGAAAGAACAATGGGTAAAATCATCGGTATCGATTTAGGCACCACAAATTCCTGTGTTGCTGTACTAGACGGCGACACCAGTAAAATCATTGAGAATGCTGAAGGTGATCGCACCACGCCTTCTATTATCGGCTACACCGATGATAATGAAATTCTGGTGGGCCAGAGCGCCAAGCGTCAGGCCGTTACTAACCCAACTAACACTTTATTTGCAGTTAAGCGTTTAATCGGTCGTAAATTTAAAGATGATGTTGTGCAAAAAGATATTGCCATGGTGCCCTATACAATTTCTGCTGCCGACAATGGTGATGCCTGGGTTGAAGCCAATGGTGAGAAAATGGCACCGCCGCAGGTGTCGGCTGAAATCCTGATGAAAATGAAAAAGACCGCCGAAGAATATCTGGGCGAGCCAGTCACAGAAGCGGTTGTTACTGTTCCCGCTTATTTTAATGATTCACAGCGTCAGGCAACCAAAGATGCCGGTAAAATTGCCGGTCTTGAAGTTAAGCGTATTATCAATGAGCCAACCGCTGCGGCACTGGCCTACGGTATGGACAAAGCCAAAGGCGATCACACGATTGCAGTATACGATTTAGGCGGTGGTACTTTTGATATCTCGGTGATTGAAATTGCCGAAGTCGATGGCGAGCATCAGTTTGAAGTACTGTCTACCAACGGTGATACCTTTTTAGGTGGTGAAGATTTCGATATGCGTTTGATCGAGTATTTGGCAGACGAATTTCAGAAAGAAAACAATATGGATCTTAGAGGTGATCCGCTGGCGATGCAGCGTCTGAAAGAAGCGGCAGAAAAAGCCAAAATTGAATTGTCTTCTTCACAGCAAACAGAAGTTAATCTTCCATATATCACCGCTGATGCCTCAGGTCCCAAGCATCTAGTAGTGAAAATGACGCGTGCCAAATTGGAATCTTTGGTTGAAGATTTAGTGGCTAAGTCGTTAGAGCCATTAAAGCTGGCGCTTAAAGATGCGGATCTTACTACCAGCGACATCGACGATGTTATTTTGGTGGGTGGTCAAACGCGTATGCCGTTAGTGCAAGCTAAAGTGGCGGAGTTTTTTGGTAAGGAGCCACGTAAAGATGTTAACCCTGATGAGGCCGTTGCCATGGGCGCAGCGATTCAAGGTGGTGTACTAAGTGGCGATGTAACCGACGTTTTATTATTGGATGTCACACCGCTAACACTGGGTATCGAAACCATGGGTGGCGTTGCTACACCTTTGATCGAGAAAAACACCACGATTCCTACCAAGAAATCGCAGATTTTCTCAACCGCTGAAGACAACCAGTCCGCTGTAACGATTCATGTGGTACAAGGTGAGCGTAAGCAAGCCTCAGGTAATAAATCACTGGGCCGCTTTGACTTGGCTGATATCCCGCCGGCACCACGCGGTATGCCACAAATCGAAGTGACCTTTGATCTGGATGCCAACGGTATCTTGCATGTAGGCGCAAAGGATAAGGCGACAGGCAAAGAGCAGTCTATCCGCATTACCGCGTCTTCTGGTTTGTCCGATGATGAAATCGAGCAAATGGTACAAGATGCTGAAGCTAACGCTGAAGCTGACAAGCAGTTTGAAGAATTAGTGACTGCGCGTAATACCTTGGAAGGCTTGATTAACGCCACTAAGAAAACCTTAGAGGAAGCGGGCGATAAAGCGTCTGAAGAAGAAAAAGCGGCTATTGAAGCGGCTGTTAAAGAAGCCGAAGAAGTTGTTAGTGGCGATGACAAAGCGGCGATGGAAGCGGCAACGCAAAAGCTGACTGAAGCTTCAGGCCCTCTGGCTCAGAAAATGTATGAAGAGCAAGCGGCTCAGGCCCAGGCCGAAGCTGGTGCAGAGGCCGGTGCTCAAGCCCAGCAAGGCGATGGCGCTGCAGG
>NZ_CAXAHB010000063.1:0-9261 GCF_963968385.1 uncultured Oceanicoccus sp. | reverse complement strand
TAATAGTAGAGCTACGATAAGCGTGCGTTATTTCAGCCGTTAATGGGGTACCAGTGACTGTGGTCGATACAATATCTTTAAGTTCGACTAAAGCATTCTCTTTGGTCGCCATACCCAGTGAAAGATTAGCCATCTGATCACGTAGGCGCGCCAAACCCTGATCTAGTGCATCGCGAACGCTACCGTGATGACTGCTAAAAACCACGCTAGCTTGGTCACCCGTACTACTGATTTTGATATTCATCGGCCCCAGCTCAGGTGGATTTAATGCAATTTCTGCCCTACTAATATTTTGTGAGCTCATCCACATCACCCGCTGCATAACCGATTCGCTCCAGCCAGGCTTGCCTACCGGTATGGAAATAGTGGCTGATAAACCGGCACTATTAGTAATAGTAGAGCTACGATAAGCGTGCGTTATTTCAGCCGTTAATGGGGTACCAGTTACTGTGGTCGATACAATATCTTTAAGCTCGACTAAAGCATTCTCTGTGGTCGCCATACCCAGTGAAAGATTAGCCATCTGAGCTTTAACGCTCAGGCCGTTTTGTAATAAAGATAATGTTGAGGTTTTAACAGCTTGTGCAGACGGCAACTTACTGCCATCTGCGGGCAAACTGCTGCCGCTATCAGCGGCAAGATGCTTTTTCGACGGCTGATTTTCAGCAGAGTTAGCTGAGCCGGTACTGGCCGCGGCCACTTCAACAGAGTCTTCGTTGCGGTCGCGTGCAGCCGATTTATTAGCGCTTTTTCGATCCTGCAGATAGTCTGAAAAGCTGTTATTTTTTAACAACTTATCATTGTATGACGGTACTGAAATAGATTTGCCAGTATCCGCCGTTGCTACAGCATCGGCCGAGCCTAGCAAAAGGTTAACGCCTAAATTTTGGCCACTGGAGTTCATAACAAATCCAAAAATAATTAAACACTTAGCACGACTTAATCGGGTAGTTGCAATTTCGTTGCCAATATTTAGCAGACTGGATGAGCTATAAAGAAATAGTGGTTTTAATAAACTGAAAAGCGATCATTTAAGTTGGGGGCTTATGCGTCGATCATCTTGCTCGCGCTGGAGTTTTTTCTCTGCTTCATTGGCTTCATATTGACGCTTCTTTTCAACCAGCTTGTCCATATTTTTGTAGCGAGCATAGTGCTGTTGCCAAAGTGACCTCGCCTGTTCCTGTTGTTGCGAGGCTAACTCTACCTGCTCATGTTGGGTATTGCCTGCGGCTTCTAGGCTGTCGTAAAAACGTTGGTAATTAGCTAACTGTGTAGCGCTAACCGTTCCGCTCTCAGCTTTATCAGCAACGTTTTTAAATTGCTGGCTATATTCATGCTTGTAGTGGATTAGCTGCTGTTCTTGCTGCTGGGATAAAGCCAATTGACGAATACTGCCTGACAATTTTTCAGCCGCTTGTTGCTCTTTGATTTGAGCCAAATTCAATACGGTTTGGAGGCGCTGGGAGGCTTTCTGCTTCATTGTGTACGACCCATGGTCAGGTCTCTGGTTTGCTGGTTACCGCCAGCATCTTGCGACAAGCTTTTAGGCGGCGTTAACACCGTCTGTAATTCGGCTACACTGGCGGCAAGATTAAACGATTCATTCAAACCCTGCTGCAGAAATTTGCTGATAAAAGGCAATCGCTCAATCGCTGTATCCGTTTCCGTATCGCTACCGGCCACATAGGCTCCGACACTAATTAGATCACGACTCTGTTGATAGCGGGAATAGAGATAGCGCAGGCGTTGTGCTGAATTAAAATGTTGCTGACTAATAATATTAGGCATAGCTCGGCTGATAGAGCCTTCAATATCAATCGCCGGATAATGCCCTTCGTCAGCCAAAGATCGTGACAAGACGATATGGCCGTCCAGAATAGCTCTTGCCGCATCCGCAACCGGATCTTGCAGGTCATCGCCTTCGGTCAATACTGTATAAAAAGCGGTAACGGACCCTCTGCCATCACTATCATTGCCCGCGCGCTCAACCAGCTGCGGAATTTTAGCAAATACCGAGGGCGGATAACCTTTGGTCGCTGGTGGCTCGCCAATCGATAAAGCAATTTCACGCTGCGCCTGCGCATAGCGGGTTAATGAATCGATTAGCAGTAATACATGCTTGCCCTGCTCGCGAAAACTTTCTGCCAAACGCGTGGCTAACATAGCAGCCCGCATTCGCATTAACGGCACATCATCTGCAGGTGATGCCACCACCACCGAGCGTTTCAATCCTTCCTCATCCAACACTTGGTCAACAAATTCTTTAACTTCTCGGCCCCGTTCACCCACCAAACCAACGATAACGACATCGGCCTCGGTAAAGCGTGTCATCATACCGAGCAAAACACTTTTACCCACCCCGCTACCAGCGAACAGGCCCAAGCGCTGACCTCGACCTACGGTTAACACGGAGTTAATCGCACGAATACCGACATCCAATACTGTGGAAATCGGTTTGCGCTCTAACGGATTGATTAAATCCGCCTGCATACCAATACTGTCTTTACAATCTAATGGCCCCTTACCATCTAACGGTCTGCCGGCGCCATCAAGCACTCGTCCGAGTAATTGCATACCTACCGGCACTTTATCTTCATAGGCGACTGGGACAACTTTCATACCCGGTTTTAAACCCACCACTGGCTCAATAGGCATTAAGAATAATTTACTCTCAGTAAATCCCACTACTTCGGCTGCAATGGTGCGATTCTCATCGATAACATGACAGCGACAGCCAATGGATAATTCAAGACCCACCACTTCTAGGGTCATACCAACAACGCGAAGTAATTTTCCTGAAATAGCAGGTTCTGTCAGCAGTTCGCCCTCTGCCGAGTAATGGGCGAAGCGATCACCAAAGGATTGCCGTAAGGGAGCCATTAGCTAATATCATCCGGCGATGGCGATGCATCGGTGTCAATATCATCAACTGGCGCGGCTGTGGTAAGAGGTGATAATTCGGCGAAGCGTTTTTCAACTAGGCCTTTAACGGTTTGCTGAAATTGTTGTTCAAGCGTGTAATCCACCACACTGTGCTCGCTAGTGACTCGGCAACCGCCAGGTTGTAGCGTACGATCAATCTGCAGCTTCCATGATTCTGCTAAATCAGTTTCGTTAGTGAGAAAGTGATAATCTTGTTCACTGAGATAAACGGTTAGATTAGAGGCGCTGATAGGTAATAACGCAATAGCCTCTTTAACGACTGAGCGGATATGTGATGCATCCACCGTTAATTCCCGGCGCAATACGCTGCTGGCTATACAGCTTGCAATATTAACTAGTGCTTGCTCTATTTCATCATCCTGATCTTGCAGGTAATTAAAAATATTGGCTACCGCATGATTTAATTGTTGCGCCTGTTCGGCAACTGCTGTTTTACCTTCGTCTAGTCCTGCCTGATAACCTTCCTTATGCCCCTGTTTAACGCCGTCTTGATAGGCTTGCTGGCGCACATCTTCATAGGCTTGCTGGGTAATTTCTTCTAATTGGGCAGCTGTTAAAGCATTATAGATAATCTCTTCTTTAGCGACATTGACTAACTCACCACGAGGACCGCGTTGTTTCAGCTTTTCAACTTTTACGATTTGCCCTTCTTTGACTTCCGGCATATCCCAAGAAGCAAAAGAAGTGGTTTTATCGGCAGGAATTCGACTCACAAGTTATCCCTTTTACAACATTTCTTCGCCGCCACCGCCGAGAATAATCTCGCCAGCATCGGCCATACGACGAGCAATATTAACAATGTCTTTTTGCGCCCCTTCTACTTCGCTCAGCTTAACTGGACCTTTGGTTTCCAGATCATCCAGTAGCAATTGCGCAGCACGTTTCGACATATTGCTAAAGACTTTATCTTTAAGTTCGTCGTCAGAACCTTTCAAGGCAAGAATAAGCTGTTCGGAAGTTATTTCTCGCAATAAGGCTTGAATACCCCGATCATCGACAACTTTTAAGTCCTCGAAAACAAACATCAATTCTTCAATGGTGTTACCCAAGTCTTCGTCAACTTCTTTGATGGATTCCATCAATTCGGTTTCAAGAGTAGCTTCAAGGTTGTTCATAATTTCTGCGGCAACCTTGGTACCACCCATCGTTTTAGCCTGCGAACCGGCATTGCCTGAAAACTGTTTTTCCAAAATAGCATTTAATTCTTGTAGCGCCGAAGGTTGCACGGCATCTAATGAGGCCACTCGCATAACAATATCCAGCCGCACTTTATCGGGCAGATGAGTCAGTACTTCAGCGGATTGATCGCCATCAAGATGAGCAATAACAATGGCTTGAATTTGGGGGTGTTCGTTACGAATAATATCGGCAACTGAACGAGCATCCATCCATTTTAAGGTATCAAGGCCGCTGGTATTGCCGCCCAGTAAAATTCGATCTACCAAGGAACCCGCTTTATCTTCACCCAAGGCGCCTACTAACATATTGCGGATATAACCGTCAGAGCCTATACCTAAACCGGTAATGGAACGAGCCTCTTCAAGGAAGTTCGACATCACAAATTCAACATGCTCTTGAGGCACATTTTCCAAAGCGGTCATCGCTGTGCCAATACGCTGCACATCTTTCGGCCCGAGGTGTTTTAACACTTCAGCGGCTTCTTTTTCACCCATGGACATCATCAGGATTGCGGCTTGATCAAGCGTGTTGATATTGATGTCGGAATTATTACTCACTGGCAACCACCCACTTTTTCACCACCTGCGCTACCCGACTTGGGTCTTCCGCAATCAAACCTTTGACGCTATTGATTTGCTGTTCGTAATTATCATTGGGGCCGGCTAATAACAAGCTCTCGCCGCTGGATAAGGTTACGGCTTCATCGCCAAGATCATCAGTTAAATCACCTGACAGCTCACCTAAGGCGCGCTGTGCCTCCACCTCACGCAAATCTTTGGCATTATCAGTTAGGCTGCGCATCACTGGGCGCAACACCCCAAAAAACAATAGCATCAATACAATAAACGCACCCAGATATTTTATATAGCGGGTGATGGCTGGCTGCTCCCATAACGGCAGTTCTTGCACAGGGATCGACTCTATGGCTTGCTCCGGCAAAAACTCGGCATTAATAATATTAACGCTATCGCCTCGATCGGCATCAAAGCCTACCGTATCTCTTACCAATACCGTCAATCGGTCCAGTTCTGACTGCTCCATCGGCACGGAACTGGCCTCACCGGTTTCAGGGTCAATTTTGGTGACGTTATTCACCAATACAGCCACCGATAAACGCTGTATTTTACCGACCTGATGGCGAGTATGGCTGATGGTTCTATCTAATTCGTAGTTACGAACTGACTGGCGGCGACTGGTACCGTTGATCTTTTTATTAGCGCCGTTTTCTGCCGCTGTTGTCTCGCCTTCAGTCGGCAAGGCTTGGTCGGGGGCTTTAGCATCCCGCGGCGGCTGGTTGCTTAATGCGCCCGGAACACCACCAATGCCACCACCGGCTCGGGCTTCTTCTACCGTTTGCTCACTGCGAATCGCCTGCAGATCTGGATTAAATAATTCGTCTGTTTGCTCAACCTGAGTAAAATCTATGCTGGCTGAAACTTCTGCACGGAAGTTATTTTCTCCCAGTACCGGCTCCAGAATAGAACTAATGCGCTTAACATAGCTAGCTTCCATCTGGCTGACATAATCCAGCTGTTTATTGGCCATCGCCATTTGCTGATCGGCATCGAAATTCGATAACAAATTGCCACGCTGGTCAACTACGGTGACATTTTGCACGGTTAACTGGGGAATGCTAAAAGCCACCATATTGGCAATAGCGCGTACTTGTTCGGCATTAATCCCATTGCCGCTGTAAAGATCAAGAAACACCGATGCAGTGGGTTTACGCGGGTCACGAATAAAAGCTGAGGTTTTGGGTATGGCCAAATGCACTCTGGCTGCGCGAACACTGCGGATACTGGAAATCGTTCTGGCTAATTCACCCTCAAGGCCACGTTTAAAACGGGCGTTTTCCATAAACTGACTGGTGCCTAGCGGTTGTTCTTTGTCGAGCAGTTCAAAACCAAAACTGCCATCAGCAGAAATACCGGCGCCGGCCAGCTTTAGGCGGGCATTGTGGATTTGATTGGAGACGACCAGTAAGGCACCACTGGTTTCATCGACTTTGTAATCAATTTCGTTGCTTTGCAGGACGTTTAATACGTCTTCGGGGTTCATTTTATCGAGGCTGGTATAGAGCGGCGCATAGTCTTCACCGATGGACCACATCACTATCCAAAAACCAATCGCAATACTGGCGGCAAGGCCAAACATCAAGGCCAACTGACGGAAAACCCCTAGATTGGTCACGCCATTGATAAAATCGTTTTGTCGAGCGGGGACTGAATTATCTCCACTCTCGGCCGGTAATGCTGCCATTGTTTCCCCTCACTGAAATAGACAAACAGCCGATTAAATCGGCATATTCATCACGTCTTTGTAGGCTTCAACCAATTTGTTACGCACCTGTGTCAATGCCTGAAAAGAAACACTGGCTTTTTCTGATGCTACCATCACTTGCGACAGACTGACTCCAGCATCACCCTGCTGATAAGCCGTTGCTAACGAACTGGAGGTTTGCTGGGTTTCGTTAACCGCATTAATCGCACTGGAAAACATCTCGGTAAAATCTGGAGCTGTTGCGCTTGCAGTGTTGTTATCACCGTTAATACGCAGCGCAGCCTCGATATCAGAACGGGCTTTAATCTCATCGCCACCGCCGGCCATGGCTTTCATTTCACGCATTTGTGATAGCAGGTTGTTAATATCGGTTCGATTGGTGATCATAACTGCTCCACGTATTGTTGTTATTGGCCTAGTATGCAGACCTATAATCATTGAATCCTAGTCAAACTACTGACACAGCCAACTCAACCTGAGCCGACACAGCGCCTAAACGGCACGGAATGTCGACGAACAATTGACAGTTAACTAACCAGAGGCTGTACCCCTCTGGAAACTGCATAATTCAGGCCAACTTGGAGCAAAACGAGAATAACGGGGGAGAATTTTAGGGCGAAGCAGTACTGATGGTGAATCACCCTAGGGATTGAGCAAAGCGTAGAACTCCTCTGCGGGAACCGGTCGACTAAATAAATAGCCCTGCAGCAGATCACAGCCCATTTGCTGCAGCTGATGCTGTTGCTCCTGGCTCTCTACTCCTTCGGCCACCGAAGTTAAACCGAGCTCATTACAGATACTGAGAATACTGCGAACAATAGCCTGATCATTGCCCTCTGTGGTGCAGTGATCAATAAAGGACTTGTCGATTTTCAGCACTTCCAGCGGTAGTTTTTTTAGATAGGCCAATGAAGAATAGCCGGTACCAAAATCATCGATAGCAAAGCTAATACCCAAATCTGTGAGTTGGGTCAGTATGGTGGCGATTCTATCGGTGTTTTCTACCAACACGTTTTCAGTGATTTCAAACTCCAGCATAGAAGCCGTAATATCATGTTGAGCTAGTAGCATTTCCACCTGCTCAATAAAATTTTTCTCTAACAATTGTTTCGGGCTGATATTAATAGCCAACACCATATCTTTTCGCCACTGCCCACTATCACACCATTGCTTTAACTGGGCAAAGGACTGATCTAACACCCAGTGCCCTACCTGTGAAATTAGCGACGAACCCTCTAGCACCGGTATAAATTCAGCGGGCGAGACCATACCAAAATCCTGACTATTCCAGCGTAACAGGGTCTCTGCGCCCATAATCTGATTGGTGTGCATATCAACTTTAGGTTGGTAGACCAGTGACATTTCATGATTGCTAACAGCGTTGCGCAGACAATTTAATAACTGCAAATGCCGCGACGCCCGGTTACTCATTTCCTGCTCAAAGAATGTATAGAGATTACGTCCTTTCTGTTTGCTTTGGGTGAGCGCCAGGTCTGCCTGCTTTAATAATTCGTCCTCACTGGCGATATCATTAAACAGCGTAATACCGATACTGCAGGTCAATAAGTACTCAGCTCCATTGAGCACAAAAGGTTGCTGTAGCAATAACTGCAACGAGCGCGCCACCTGTGCCGCCTGTAACTGGGATTTTTCATAATCGATATCCAGCGCTTCAATCAAGATAACAAAGACATCACCACCAAAACGCGCCACGGTATCGTATTGTCGCATACGGTTTTGCAGCCGCTCGGCAAATTGCCGCAGCAGTAAATCACCCATAGAGTGCCCTATGGAATCATTAATGGTTTTAAAATGGTCAACATCGAGAAACAATACGGCGCTATAAATCTTATTACGCTGGCTGCGGCTAATTTCCTGTTTTAGACGATCATGCAAATAGTGTCGGTTTGGCAAATTGGTAACCGCATCGTAGTAGGCCTGATGGGTAATTAACTCATCGCGCTCCAGCCGCCCAGTGATATCCCAGACAAAGGAGCTATATCCCAGCAACTGGCCATCCGGTAAACGCATGGTTGCGCTGGTCCATTCACAGTGAATTTCATTCCCGGAGCTGGTCAGGTTTTTTAGCGTTGTCGGATTGGCCTTGTCGGCATGATCAATCTGTAGAAAATAATCAGGGTCATCATCTGCCAGCAATTTCTGGAATGTCTGCCCTAACATTTGCTCTGCAGAGTAGCCAAAAATACTTTCTGCAGCTGAATTAAAGCGCCTTACCTTTAAGTCAGCATCCCATTCAATAATACCCAGAGGGCTGCGATCAATATGCAAATCCACGCGTTGATAAGCTTCATTTAGCGCCAACTCCTTTTCATCCAGAATCAGAGACTTCTCCAGATTTTGTAACACCGTTTCTGTATTGCGGCGGCAAATCGCCCACATAAAATAGAGATAGATATAACAAAAGCCGAACAGCAATCCGCCATAGCTAGAGCCACCAATTGCATAGAGTCGAACCGACATAGGAACTAGACAAATGGCCAGAAACAATAGACAAATGACCGGTGACAACGCCGTGGAGCTGGCTACTGCCGAACAAAATCCGACAACCGAGATAATCATTAAAAACTGATGCACCAGCGATTCATCAGGCATCAATACCAGCAAGGCATAAGCCCAGATAACAGCAGAGAACAGGGTCATAATGGTATGCAGTTGCATCCAGCTTGTGTGACTAACAAGCTGTTCATGCCGATAAAAAACATAGCTCAGATAATAACGAGCGGCATAAACCATAGTGGCGAGCAATAGCCAAAGTGTAATGGCGGTTTGGTCAGCAAGCTGCCATAACACCAAGCCATTAAGCAATACCAGCACTAGACCGGTGGTAATAGCGACAGC
>NZ_CAXAHB010000062.1:0-9675 GCF_963968385.1 uncultured Oceanicoccus sp. | reverse complement strand
ATTGTTATATATAGATATTCTTTTTTGGCATGATATCTGCTGTATCGGGTCACAATAATAAAAAAAGTAGTAATAATAAAAAAAATATGAGACCTGGATGGGGGAAGGCGTTAGTTTTCCCTTCATCATTATCAAACCCCACCTTGAACGATCTGCACCGCTGTTTATCTTTATTGCATTAATGGTTGGCCCAAATTTTACCGGCATGGTTTTGTCTTGCCTGCGTATCATTCGCCGTGGCCATGCAGATCAGGCCACTGATTAGACTTATCTGTGGTACTATCCACCACTTTGTTCAGTGGCTGTTTTTAGCGATTAGTTAGGGCCTAAAAGGCAGAATTTAGGAGTAGAGTTTTAAAGTTAGTATGGCAAAATTGTTTTCCAACACAATTAAGCGGGTCAAAACCGTGCTTGGCAAGGGTACTGCTAGCGATGATATTGACCTGACTGATCCAGCCTTGATTGATCCTTATATCATTCCTCGCGACCAGCATAGTATTTCTCGCAAGCATATTAGCGATGCCGCCTTAAAAGTGATGAGCGCTTTACACAAGGGCGGTTATCAAGGTTTGCTCGTTGGCGGCGGTGTTAGAGACTTATTGTTAGGCGGGCGACCCAAAGATTTTGATATCGCCACCAATGCCACTCCCGAACAGGTAAACAGGCTGTTCCGGCACTCTCGCATTATTGGCCGTCGTTTTAAGATCGTGCATGTCCGGTTTGGGCGAGAGGTGATTGAAGTGACCACCTTCCGCGGTAGCCACCAGCAAACCGAAGAGAGCGCCAGAGGCCGGCGCCCGAAAAACCAGCAATCCGCCCGTGCTCAAAGCGGCATGCTGTTGCGAGATAACGTGTTTGGTACGGTAGAAGAAGATGCTATCCGCCGTGACTTAACCATTAACGCACTTTATTACACCACCGCTGATTTTTCGGTTTATGATTACACTGGTGGTTTACATGATCTTGAGGATAAAATTATTCGGGTGATCGGCGACCCTGAAACCCGCTATCGCGAAGATCCGGTACGGATGCTCAGAGTCGTGCGCTTTGCCGCCAAATTAGATTTCGAAATTGCAGCGCAAACCGCAGCACCGATTTATGAGCTGGCGTCTTCTTTGGCTGATATTCCCGCAGCAAGAATGTTTGATGAAGTGCTGAAATTATTTATGTCCGGCAAGGCTGTGGATGTCTATGAATTGATGCAGGAATTTGGTTTGTTCGAGCCGCTGTTTCCCCAAATTCAGCCCTATCTTAAGCAACAGCACTTTCATACCCTAGTGATGCAGGCCTTAGAAAATACCGATACACGTATCCGTCAGGGTAAGCCGGTAACACCGGCGTTTATCTATGCTGCACTGCTCTGGCCCGCCGTTACTCTGCGTCAGCAGCAATTGATTAAGCAGGGCGTGCCCGCCGTGCCGGCCATGCATCAGGCCGGACAGGAAGTGGTGTCTTTACAGCAGCAGCACACCTCCATCCCCAAACGCTTTGGCATGCCCATGCGAGAAATTTGGGAGCTGCAATTACGCTTGCCAAGGCGCGGCGGTCGCAAGGCGGAGCGGATGATGGAGAATCGTCGTTTTCGAGCGGCCTATGATTTTCTATTACTAAGAGAGCAGGCTGGTGAGGACACGGGTGGCCTAGGCAAATGGTGGACCGATTACCAAAATCGCAGCCCCGATCAACGTGTCGCCATGACGGCAAATCTGCAGGACAAAAACAGTAAACCTCGCCGTTCCCGCAACAAGCCCGGTCGTAATCACACCACGTCTCTGTCCGAATAAATCACTATGCAGCGTTGTTTTGTCGCCCTAGGTAGTAATCTTGAGCAACCTTTGTTGCAAGTGGAAAGAGCGGTAGAGGCGCTTAAGGTGCTGCCTGAATCCGAACTGAAGGCGGTCTCTCCCTGGTATCACAGTGTCGCTGTAGGTCCCGAGCAGCCAGATTATATCAATGGTGTGGCAGAGCTTGATACCTCACAGTCGCCATTGGATCTCTTAAGATTGTTGCAAGCGATTGAAAACGCGCAACAACGTAAACGCCTGCAGCGTTGGGGCCCTAGAACCTTAGATTTAGATCTATTGCTGTATGCCGATAGGCAAATTAATGAGCCCGATTTGGTGGTGCCTCATCCGCGTATGCTTGAGCGTAATTTTGTATTGCGCCCTTTGTATGACCTAGCGCCAGCTTTGGTGTTGGCCGGTGGTGTCAGCTTAAAGCAGCAACTGGCTCGTGTAGGTATGCAGGGTTTGTGTTTGGTTACACCATGAACTTGGCCTACAATAGCGCGTGGATAACAATGATAGCGTTAAACGCTCAGTGCCTAAGTCACGGAGATTCCCTTTGAGTAAGGACTCAATCCAAACGGTTATAGATTTAAAGGATCGTACGCCTCCTCGCTTTATTGCGGTTGAGGGCGCTATCGGTGTGGGCAAGACCACACTGGCCAAGCAATTAGCCGAAACCTTTAACTATCAAATGCTATTGGAAAATGCAGAAGAAAATCCCTTTCTTGAACGTTTCTACCAAAACCAAAAGAATGCGGCACTGGCGACCCAGTTATTTTTTCTGTTTCAGCGTAGCCAGCAAATTCAGGATCTGCGTCAGGGTGATATTTTCGAGCCGGTCAGGGTTTCTGACTTCCTGATTGAAAAGGATCGATTGTTCGCCAGGCTCAATCTTGATGAAGATGAATACCAGCTGTATGAAAAGGTCTATCAGCAGCTAACCATCGATGCGCCCAAACCCGACTTGGTGATCTATTTACAGGCATCGGTAGACGTACTACGCTCGCGCATCGAAAACCGCGGCATTAATTTCGAGCAACGCATTGCCAGAGAGTATTTGGAATCGATCAACGAGTCCTACAGTGAGTTTTTTCTCTATTACGACGATGCGCCGTTATTAATTGTTAACGCCGATGAGCTGGATGTGATTAATCGTCAGGATGATTATGCACAGCTGGTCGACTATCTGCTTAAAATTCGCAGTGGGCGCCATTACTTTAACCCCACCTTTATCTGACAGGTTATGTTATGAGCAAAGTTACGGTCACTACCTTACAGGCGCACAAAGCAGCGGGCGAGAAATTCGCTGTATTAGCCGCCTACGATGCAACCTTTGCCGGCTTGATTGAAGCGGCTGGCGTAGAAGTTATTCTGGTGGGTGATTCTCTTGGTATGGTATTACAAGGTCATGACAGCACCTTGCCAGTAACCATTGACGATATGGTCTACCACACCGGTTCTATCAGTCGTGGCTGCCATAGCCCGCTGATCATTAGCGATTTGCCGTTTGGTGCTTATAGCACCCTTGAGCAAACACTCACTAACTCAGCAGCCCTGATGAGAGCTGGCGCTAATATGGTAAAGCTGGAGGGAGGTGGGTGGCTGCTTGAGAGCGTCACAGCTCTGACCGAGCGCGGTATTCCGGTGTGCGCGCATCTTGGCTTAACGCCGCAATCGGTGAATGCGTTTGGTGGTTTTAAGGTGCAGGGGCGTGATACTGATCAAGCCGCGGCCATATTGGCAGATGCAAAACGCGTTGAAGCGGCAGGCGCCAGCTTGTTGGTATTGGAATGTATCCCCTCAGCATTGGCTGCCGAGATTACCGCAGCACTGACCATTCCGGTTATTGGTATAGGAGCTGGGGCAGTCACTGATGCCCAAGTCTTGGTATTGTACGATATGCTGGGTTTATCTGACCATAAGCCGAAGTTTGTCCGTAACTTTCTGGCGAAAAATGACAGCGTGCAATCGGCCCTAAAGGCCTATAACGATGCGGTCAAAGATGGTTCATTTCCATCGGCGGAACACACTTTCAGCTAGCTGCAGACGATAGAATGGCGTAGTCAGCCTACTTGGCTATTATTTGGTCCGTTGAGCACTAAAAAGCCTGATTTGTTACCTATTTTGAATGCTTCTTTTTGTAACAAATTTGTATGATTTTTCACCTTTGGATTATTGATCCCCCCTAATGATTCGGGCATACTTCTCCGCCTCTGGACTAGTGAGCAGCCATTGCACAATGCGTTGCGGCTTTCGGGCTGAAAAAGTCCTGCCTTTGGTAGGTGTAGATGTAGGTGTAGATGAAGGTGAACAGAGTGGCCATTTGCATCTGCTGATCAATGGTTAGGCTCTAAATACGGTGGAAAGTTGAGTGAAATGAAAACATTCAGCAAAAGCAAACAATTACGAAACGTCATTTCCCAAGATAAGCTCAATGGTAAGCGCATAGCGTTTGTGCCCACCATGGGCAATCTGCACGAAGGCCATATTCAATTGGTGCGTCGAGCCAAGCAGGTGGCTGACGTTGTGGTTGTCAGTATTTTTGTTAATCCATTGCAATTTAGCGTCAATGAAGATTTAGATAACTATCCACGCACTCTCACAGCTGATAAAGAAAAGTTATTCGCTGAGGGGGTGAATTATCTGCTCTATCCAGATGTTGAAGAGATTTATCCGGAGGGTATGGATCAACAAACACTGGTGGTGGTCCCTGACTTGTCCGACACCCTCTGTGGCGCCAGTCGTCCGGGTCATTTTGCCGGTGTTGCCACGGTGGTTAATAAGCTGTTCCAAATTGTGCAGCCGGACACTGCTATTTTCGGTAAAAAAGATTTTCAACAGTTGGCCATTATTGAAAAAATGGTCAAAGATCTCTGCATGCCAATCGACATTATCGGTGAAGAAACCGCCCGCGATATTGATGGTCTGGCATTAAGTTCACGCAACGGTTTTTTAACCGAAGAGCAACGCACCATTGCTCCCGCCTTGCATCAAACATTATTAGAGTGTCGTGAAGCTATTGCCTGCGGTTTTGATAGTTATCAGGAGTTGGAAGATTACTGTACTGAAGCGTTGAAGAATGTTGGCTTTGAGCCGGACTATTTTTCTGTTCGCGATGCGCTAACCTTGCGTGAAGTCACCGGTGAGACAGAGCAAATCGTGATTCTGGCTGCCGCTAAACTCGGCACCCCCCGCTTGATCGACAATGTCACCTTGACACTCAATCCCAGTCAGGATTGGGGTATGTTGACAGCCAACTAAAATTTTCACACCCCCGCAGGGCCTAGACGCCCGTGACAAAATTACGCTACCCTGCTGCTGTTAACCGCAACAGTTCTCCAATAAAAACACAGAAATGAACTTATGAGTGAAACACATACCTATCCGGTTGCGATCGAGTTGGCTGCCAACGCACATATCAATGAGCAGCAATACCAGCAGATGTATCAACAATCTATTGAAAACCCCGATCAATTTTGGGCCGAGCAGGCCGAGCATTTTCTAAGCTGGGATCAGCGTTGGAGCAAAGTCAGTGAATACGACTTTGTCAAAGGTCAGGCGGCCTGGTTTATTGACGGTAAGTTAAACCTTGCTTACAACTGTATTGATCGTCATTTGCAAACACGGGCTGACCAAACCGCCATTATTTGGGAGGGCGATAATCCTGATGATGCTAAACATATCAGCTATCGCGAACTGCATCAGCAAGTCTGCAAGTTAGCCAACGTCTTAAAACAGCGCGGCGTTAAAAAAGGCGACCGTGTTTGTATCTATATGCCGATGGTGGTTGAAGCGGCTTATGCCATGTTGGCCTGTGCCCGTATTGGCGCTATCCACTCGGTGGTGTTTGGTGGTTTCTCGCCAGAGGCGCTGAAAGACCGCATTTTAAACTCTGATTGCCAAACCTTAATTACCGCAGATGAAGGCGTTCGTGGCGGAAAGTTGGTACCGCTAAAGGCCAATGCCGATTTGGCGTTACAGTCTTGTCCCAATGTTCATACCGTTGTGACGGTGCAGCGCACCGGTGGCGATATAGTCTGGACCGAAGGGCGTGATATTTGGTATCACCAAGCGGTGGCTGAAGTTTCTGATCAGTGTGAACCGGCGTTAATGGATGCTGAAGACCCCTTGTTTATCCTTTATACCTCAGGCTCGACCGGTCAGCCCAAAGGCGTGTTGCACACCACGGCAGGTTATCTATTGCAGGCAGCCATGACCTTTAAATACACCTTTGATTATCATCAAGGTGATATTTTTTGGTGTACTGCGGATGTCGGTTGGATAACGGGTCACTCTTATAGTCTCTATGGCCCATTGGCCAATGGTGCTACCACCTTATTATTTGAAGGCATTCCGACCTATCCCGATGCTGCCCGCTGTTGGGAAATTTGCGATAAGCACCAAGTGAATATTTTTTATACCGCGCCTACTGCCATTCGGGCGTTAATGGGTGTCGGCGATGAATTTGTTACCCGTACTTCCCGTCGTTCAATCAAGTTGTTAGGCACAGTGGGTGAACCGATTAACCCTGAGGCATGGGAGTGGTATTACCGGGTGGTCGGCGATGCTCGCTGCCCCATTGTCGATACTTGGTGGCAAACCGAGACCGGTGCACATATGTTGACACCGTTGCCGGGGGCTACCGCCTTAAAGCCGGGCTCTGCTACCCGACCGTTTTTTGGTGTGCAGCCGATCTTATTGGATAACGATGGTCATGAGGTGACAGGCGCCGGTGAAGGTAATCTGGCGATTAAGGCGTCTTGGCCTAGCCAAATCCGCAGTGTCTATGGTGATCATCAGCGGATGATCGATACGTATTTTAGTACCTACAAAGGCTATTACTTTACTGGCGACGGCGCCCGTCGTGATGAAGACGGTTATTATTGGATAACAGGCCGTGTTGATGATGTGTTAAATGTTTCGGGGCATCGCATGGGCACGGCTGAAATTGAAAGTGCCTTAGTCTTGCATGATGCGGTGGCAGAAGCAGCTGTGGTGGGTTACCCCCACGATATTAAAGGGCAGGGAATTTATGCTTATGTCACACTGATGTCTGATCAAAAACCGTCCGCCGAACTGATGGCAGCATTGGTTGATTTGTGTGTCAAAGAAATCGGGGCGATTGCCAAGCCGGATTTAATTCAATGGGCGCCGGGTTTACCGAAAACCCGTTCGGGAAAAATTATGCGACGCATTCTTAGAAAAGTCGCCGCCAATGAGCTAGAGTTGGGCGATACCTCGACACTGGCTGATCCATCGGTGGTTGATCAGTTGATTGAGAATCGACTTAACCGTTAGCGTGATTAATTGCCGCGTTATTGCCGCGTAGGTGAAAACAATTTATTTCAGTTTAACTTATTCTAGCTCAACTTATTTCAGCTCAACTTATTCTAGCTCAATAAGAAGGAACAAATATGCAGTACCTGAGCCATCAGCTTCAACAAAGTAACACCCCACCAGAGCTAGCCTCGCTGCTTGATGTGCTTGCCGTGGCTTGTAAGGATATCGCCATACGCCTGCAACAGGGCGCAATGTCCGGCGTTTTGGGCTCAGCGGGTGAAGAGAATGTGCAGGGTGAGACCCAGAAAAAGTTGGACGTTATTTCTAACGACTTATTAAAAGATTATCTGCTGGCATCCGGCACGGTCAGAGCCTTGGCCTCTGAAGAAGAACAAAGCATTGTTGCGGGTCATGACAAAGGCGGTTATCTAGTGGCTTTTGACCCTTTGGATGGCTCCTCCAATATTGATATCAATAGTATGGTGGGAACGATTTTTTCCATCTTCGAGGCGCCTGCCACTGATACTGTCAGTGAACAGGATTTTTTGCAGCCCGGTCGTCATCAGGTTGCGGCGGGTTATGTGCTCTATGGCCCCTCAGTGATGTTAGTGCTTTCAACAGGCGATGGTGTACAAATGTATACCCTTGATCAAAGCGCCGGTGACTTTGTGTTGACCGTCGAGCAAGTGACTATCGCCGAAGACACCCAAGAGTTTGCCATTAATATGTCCAACCAGCGTTACTGGGCAGAACCTATGCAGCGTTATATTGCAGATCTGTTGGCCGGTAGCGAAGGCCCTCGTAAAAAGAATTTCAATATGCGTTGGGTGGCGGCGATGGTGGCGGATGTGCATCGTATCCTGTGTCGCGGCGGCCTGTTTACTTACCCTTGGGATAATAGAGAGCCCAATAAGCCGGGCAAACTGCGCTTAATGTATGAAGCCAACCCGATGGCTATGTTGGTAGAGCAGGCCGGTGGTTCGGCTTATACCGATGCGGGCCCTATCTTGGATATACAGCCGGAACAGATTCACCAGCGTGTCCCAGTTATTTTGGGAGCGACTAATGAGGTGGCGATTTGCGTGGATTATCATCACAAATCGTGATTGTTAAATAGCCACGGTTAAGCCCGTCCCTATTGAATAGGTGGGCAATAAAAAACCCCGAAGGCCGAAACCGTCGGGGTTTTTTATTGCAGATGAAAAGCCGCTTACTTGGCCGCTTTTCGCTCTTTCTCTTCAGCAATAACCTGCTCAGCAACACTGTTAGGGCAAGGCATATAGTGTGAGAACTCCATAGAGAATTGCCCGCGACCGGAAGTGATCGTACGCAGGTGCCCGATATAGCCAAACATTTCCGATAGTGGCACGTCAGCTTTGATTCGAACGCCAGTCGTACCGGCTTCCTGATCTTTGATCATGCCGCGACGACGGTTCAAATCACCAATAACGTCACCCACGTGATCGTCTGGCGTGAACACATCAACCTTCATGATTGGTTCAATCAGCTGTGGGCCAGCTTTAGGCATGGACTGGCGGAAAGCGCCTTTCGCTGCAATTTCAAACGCGACTGCCGAGGAGTCAACGGCGTGGTATGCACCATCATATAACTCAATTTCAACATCCAGCACGGGGAATCCAGCCAGAGGACCTTCGTCCATCATCACTTTGAAGCCTTTCTCAACCGCTGGGAAGAATTCCTTGGGTACATTACCGCCCACAACAGAAGAAGAAAACGCAAAGCCGGAACCGGGCTCGCCCGGCTTAATGCGGTAGTCGATCTTACCGAACTGACCGGAACCACCAGATTGCTTCTTGTGGGTGTAGCTGTCATCAGTTTCCTGAGTGATGGTCTCGCGGTAAGCCACCTGTGGCTGACCGACTTCAAGCTCAACGCCATAGGTACGCATCAGGATATCGACTTTGATATCCAAGTGTAATTCACCCATGCCTTTAAGAATGGTTTCACCCGAGTCTTCATCAGTCTCAACCACAAAGGTAGGATCTTCAGCTACCATTTTGCCAATAGCAACGCCCATCTTCTCGGTAGAGGCTTTATCTTTCGGTGATACCGCAATCGAGATTACTGGCTCAGGGAAGACCATAGGCTCAAGAGTGCATGGTTTCTTCGCATCACATAATGTGTGACCCGTTTGAACATTTTTCATACCTACCACGGCGATAATGTCGCCCGCTTGAGCTGTGCTCAATTCGGTGCGCTCATCAGCGTGCATCTCAACCATACGGCCAATACGTTCGGTTTTGCCAGTAAAGGCATTGAGGATGGTGTCACCCTTATTCAAAACGCCGGAGTAAATACGAATAAAGGTCAGCGCGCCAAAACGGTCGTCCATAATCTTAAAGGCTAATGCGCGCAGTGGCTCATCGGCAGAAACAGTGGCTACTTCACCCGTAGGTTCACCCACCTCATCAGTAAGCGGTTGAGGGTCAACTTCGGTTGGGCTTGGCAGATAATCAACAACGGCGTCCAGCACTAATTGAACACCTTTGTTTTTAAAAGCAGAGCCGCAGTAAGTCGGGAAGAAGTCCAAAGCGATAGTACCCTTACGGATGCAGCGTTTGATATCTTCCATAGAAGGCTCTTCGCC
>NZ_CAXAHB010000061.1:0-9720 GCF_963968385.1 uncultured Oceanicoccus sp. | reverse complement strand
ATATTCACCGGCTTCAGTTTTAACAAACGGTTGTACCTCGCCTTGATAACCGGCAAAAATATATTCGCCATTGACATCACGGGTATTGGCAAGATCAAATAATTGCTCCAGATGGGCATCGACTTCCGTCGCAATACCCTGTCGATCTACCTCAGATAATGCCAAGCCACCGGCCTGCACTGTTAGCTCTCTGATACTAAATAGCAAATTGGATACTTGCTGTAATTGATTTTCCTCTAACACTAGACGATTCTCGACAGCGTCAGCATTATCAATATACTGGTCTACCCGAGACAATTCCTGATTGATCTGTGCAATACGCGCAGAGGCCACCGGATCATCCGCCGGATTAAGAATACGTTGTCCTGATGATATTTGTTGCTGGGTTTGAAAAGTTTGCTGCTGGGCACGCAAAATACCTTGCACACTGTCATTAAACCCTTGTAGAAACGAAAAACGAATAGCCATCGTTTTAACCTATTTTAAGCTATAGCAATTAGAAATAATTAACGCAAACTATCTAATAAAGTATCGAAAATCTGCCGCGCAATACTGACAACTTGTGCCGAAGCATTATAAGACTGCTCGAACTTAATAAGATTAGCAGCCTCTTCGTCTAGATTCACCCCAGACAGAGAATCTCTGTTAGCCTGTGATTGAAATAATAATGATTGCGCCGCATCGCGATTGATTTGAGATTGCGCAGTTTTTGTCCCCAGCTCTTGAATCAAATTACCGTAGGCCTTTTCAAAATTACTTGAGCCACCATCAAAAATACCTGTAGTCCTAAGCTGAGCTAAAGCGACGGCATTGCGATTATCTGACGATCCATTGGCATTAAAATTAATAGTGAACTCATCGCCTGCATCAGGAGTGCCGGTAATTTCCGCTTGAAAGCCAATATAGTTAGCATCCGCAGGATCATTATCAAAAAGCTGATTGGCCTGCCCCGCAATAATCGTACTGCTAAATAATAACTCCGGTGCTGTCGCATCGGAGTTGGCATATACAGAGTAATCCGTTGCTGAAGTAAAACGAACCAGCACCTCACCGTTTAATTCACCCGCCGAAGTATAGACTGATGGTGAAAAATCAAGATCTGAATCATCCACTAAATCCAGCATCTGGCCAGAACTGATAGTACCCTGGCCAGTATTGGCAGTTTTTGCATCGGTGACAATGGGCACAGCGTAAGCAAGCTCCTGCCCTCGTGTTATTGCAGTCGATATATCCGCACCACCACTGCGGGTAGGACGAATATAAAAACGATCGCCTTCTGCTACATTAGCTGCTGTTAATCCATCTATAGCGATTTCGAAACCGTCACCAACATTAATTACCTCTGCACCGCCGGTACCGCTACCACTATAAACTTCCATACCATCACTACTTCGAACCACTTGATAGTCAGCATTGGCATCACCATCCAGATTAGTTACGACAAGCATATAATCATCAATAGTTAACTGGCTTATATCAGTAATATTAACTGCTAGTGACTGGTTATCAGGGTCTGAATTGGCAGCATCGGCGATCACTCGCTGACTGGGCATATCACCTTCATTAATACCTCTGAAAATATTGCCGCCAAGATTACCATCAAGATCAACCCCGAGAGCATTTTGCCGATTCACTGATTCTGCCAGACCAATTGCCAATCGCCCCAATGAATTAATAACATCGACTATGACTTCATCGCGGATTTCTAATAGGCCACCTAGCTTGCCGCCAGAAATAAAATCGGTAATCACTCGCTCAGCGCCGTTTTGGTCAACAAAGGTAATATCAAGGTTACCACTTTCTCGAGAGCCGGCTTCAGTACTTAAGCGCGCAGCATCACCGCGGATCACCAACGGCAAACCATTACCTACAAATACATTTAAAGAATGATTATTTTCAACGGTTGTTACTGCCACCAACTCAGATAACTGTCTTAAAAGCTCGTCCCGCTGATCGAGCAACTGATTAGGCTCTGCACCGGAACCTCGAGCAATTTCATTCTCAATCGATGCATTGAGTACAGCAATGCCGGAAGCCAACGCCGAAACCTCAGCGGTTAATACATTAATTTGCTCGTTAATGCTGTCAGACTGCTGTAGAACCCTCGCACTCAAGGTATTAATTTGTTGTGCAAGACCATTGGCTTCACTAATTACTGCTTGCCTGGCGGGCAATGAAGCTGGATTTTGCGCACTGGCTTCAATAGTGGTAAAAAAATTACCCATCGCGGAGCCAAGCCCACTCAAGTCATTCGCCAATAAGCTATCCAACTGCTCAATATTGGAACTAAAAATATCTAGATTATTATAGCTGGCGGTATCCAGTTGAATTTGATTAAGCAGAAACCCATCAACCACCCGAGAAATATCATTAACCATGGCGCCAGAACCAACAAATCCTGACCCTTGTAATCGCTCCGGCATGGTGGCCACATCAACGCGTTGACGGCTGTAACCGGGCTGGTCGGCATTGGCGATATTATTACCCGTTACCTGCAAAGAGGTTTGGCTAATAGCAAGACCGCTAGCACCTATACCTAATAATGACATAATACTTTACCTTAGTGTTCAGCCATGGCCAAAGGCTGAATGGCTACCGCCTGTTTTACTGCGGCTTTCATTGCCGAACTGTTGAGTATGCTTAAAATCTTTTCACCATACTGTGGATCAGTGGCATAACCAGCTTGTGCCAATGCATGAATATAAGATTCGGAATCATCAGCCTGACGCGCCTCTTCATAACGCGGGCTATTGTTAATAAACGCCACATAATCATCAAAGCTTTGTTGCGGGTTGTCATAACATCTGAACGCAGCATATTCTTTAACGGGCATGCCTTGATGCACTTCCAGCGTTTGCACGGTTACACTATCGCCCTGCCAACGCTTATCCGCTTTGATATTAAACAAGTTAAAACTGCTGTGATCACCGATGCGGGTGATTTTTTTACCCCAACCTGTTTCCAGTCCTGCTTGTGCAATCAAGACTTCGGGTTCAACACCTAGTTTCTCAGCCGCTTGCTTGGCCATGGTGTAAATCTTTTGAATAAATGTTTCACGGCTACCATCAAACTCCATCGCCATTGGCTTAGTCGACAAGTCTTTATTGGCTTTGCTGGCAGTCACTGTTGCCGCTTGCATACCGGCGATAAATTCGCTGTGATTATTAGGTCTATCAAGATATTGCTGAACACTAACGGTTTTAGTTGATGGTTGCTCATTGCCATAGCGCTGATTCAGCTGGCGAATCATAACGTCAGCAATGCCCATACCTCTACCTTGCGATAGTGATAAGGCCACTTGGTCATCAAACATATCCTGATACATATCGCCTTCTTGACTGGAAAGCATATTACCTTCAGCAAAAACACTATTAGCAGCACGCATGCTTTTCATCATCATTCGCACCATCATGGATTCAAATTGCTCGGCAATTTTCTCCAAAGCCTGAGCTTTATCCTTGCGACCCAATTGCGTAATGGCATTCAGGTTGGCCAAATCGGTATAAGAATCAGCGCCGACACTGGCATGGTTGCTAGTTGCATTTATCACAAATAATATCCGTTAGATAACAATCAGGTCAGCTTGCAAGGCACCGGCCTGCTTCAGCGCCTCTAAAATCGCCATTAAATCCGCTGGCGCGGCACCAATTTCATTAACCGCTCTAACCAATTCATCCAGCGTAGTAGTGGCTTCAAAAGCAAACATACGATTCGCTGTTTCAGCGACACTCACTGCCGTTTGCGGCACTATGACTGTGTCGCCACCGGCAAACGCATTGGGCTGACTCACTGCTGCAGTATTGGTAATGGTGACCGTTAAACCGCCATGAGTAACCGCACCTGCTCGCACCCGAACATGTTCACCCACTACGATGGTGCCGGTACGTGAATTGATCACCACTCTTGCTGGCGCTTTGCCTGGATCAACCTCTACGTTTTCCAGTAGCGACATAAATGAAACACGTTGGTTTGGATCTGTTGGTGCGGTGACATGAATTGAAGTTGCATCAGAAGCGTTCGCAATATTTGAACCAAGTAGCTCGTTAATACTTTCAGCAACGCGACGAGCAGTGGTGAAATCCGGGCGATTCAAATTAAAGGTCAAATGTGTACCCTGAGAAAAACTATTAGCAATGCTACGCTCAACTATTGCACCATTGGGAATACGACCAGCACTGGGAATATTAACGGTGATACTTGACCCGCCTTCACCTTCAGCACCCAAACCACCAACAATTAATTCGCCCTGTGCAATGGCATAAACCTGACCATCGGCGCCCTTTAGAGGCGACAACAGTAAACTGCCACCGCGCAAGCTTTTTGAATTACCAATAGATGAAACTGTGACATCAATATTTTGACCGGGCTTGGCAAAGGGAGGCAAAGTGGCATGGACTGTTACCGCTGCCACATTTTTTAGCTGAAAAGATTGGCCCTCAGGTATTTGAATACCTAACTGCTGCAACATTGAACGAAAAGACTGAGTAGTAAAAGGTGTCTGCCTAGTTTGGTCACCGGTACCATCCAGACCGACTACCAGACCATAACCGATTAATGGGTTATCACGCACACCAGCAATATCAGCAATATCTTTTAATCGCTCTGCCTGCACCGATAGCGTCGTTGTCGACAACAATACAATCGCTATCAGGCATTTCACCGCCAGATTTTTATGATTACGTAAATTAGATAACAACATAAGAACACTCAACATCCATTAAAACGGCCAGTATTGGCTATTAAAGAAACGGGAAGCCCAACCTTGCTTATTCGCATCAGCCAAGTCACCAGTACCGCTATAAGTAATTCTTGCATCAGCCAAACGTGTGGAAAGAATGGTGTTATCGGGCTGCACATCTTCAGGACGGATTAAACCGCGAATACGGATAAATTCTTCACCGCGGTTAAAGGTCATCCATTTCTCGCCTCGCACCACCATTAAACCGTTAGGCAGAATTTCTGAAACTGTAACGGCAATACTACCGCTCAGACTATTACTCTGATCGCTGGACGCTTCACCGATTAGCTCACGATTCTGATTGATTGCAGTCTGTAAGTTGTAATCACCCAGCGAAGGCACGACACCGAGCACCGTACCGGCATCCATCGAGATCGCATTTTCTTTACTAATTTCTGTATCAGCGGTTTTACTGGACTGAGTTCTTTCACTCAAAATAACCGCAATAATATCGCCTACGCGCATAGCGCGACGATCTTCAAATAAAGCTACTGAAAAATTCGGGCGATAAATGCCACCGCTGTTTGGCTTGGGGATTTCTGTTGCGGCTGGAATCACCGGCGCATAGGCAGGGTCATCCGGCAAAGGCTGCGGCCCAATGGCGCAGGCCGAAAGCAGTGCCACCAATACACCTAAAATACACTGTCGACTCATTAGCTTTATCATATGATACCTAACATGATGATCTTAATTGATTAGCTAGATCTAAAGATTCTGCGAAATATATTGCAGCATTTGATCGGCTGTCGAAATCACCTTTGAATTCATTTCATAGGTTCGCTGGGTGGTAATCATACTGACTAGCTCTTCTACCACATCCACATTAGAATTTTCTAAGGAACCCTGTTCAATACTACCCAAACCCTGATTACCGGGAGTGCCTGTATTAGGACTACCGCTGGCCGCTGTTTCGGTAAATAGATTGGAACCAATGGCCTGCAATCCGGTAGGGTTTACAAAGTTAGTGACGGTTAAAGTTCCTAATATCTGCGGGTCTGGTTGACCGGCAATAGTGGCCTGAACAATACCATCGGAACTAATGGACACAGTTTGTGCATCATCGGGTACGGTAATACCTGGCTGAAGTTCCAAACCGCCTGCCGTCACCATGGCGCCATCGGCATTGATCTGGAACTGACCATTACGGGTATAGGCTGCACTGCCGTCTGGAAGTAAAATTTCAAAAAAGCCGCGACCAATGATCGCCAAATCCAAAGGCTTATCAGTAATTTGCATACTGCCGGCAGAAAACTCTTTTTGCGTACCGACAACACGAACACCGGTACCGACCTGTAAACCAGAGGGCAACTGCGTATCTTGCGAAGACTGTGCACCGGGCTGACGACGGATTTGATACAGCAAATCTTCAAACACCACATCGTCCCGCTTAAAGCCGACTGTTGCCGCATTGGCCAGATTATTGGATATGGTGGCCAGACGAGTATCCTGCGCACTTAAGCCTGTTTTACTAATCCACAATGACTGATTCATATATAACCTCTTATAAAGCTTTAAACTTCGCTACTAGCAGTTGCAATACAGCTAGCCAATAAACACTATTGGGTGCGCAACACCTGCGATGCTGCGCTAGAATTTTCTTCGATGACTTTCATCATTTTGACGTTAACTTCGAATTGCCTAGCCAGAGCCATAATGCTGGTTAACTCATCGACTGCATTGACGTTGCTGGTTTCCAGAAAACCGGAACGCAATCGAATACTGGCGTCAGGCAATTGTTTTTCACCATCACGATGACGAATCAAACCATCATTGCCTTTCACCAAATCAACACTATCAGGCTTAACCAGTTTGATCCGGTCGATGGTGGCCAATACATCGGTAGTCTGGCCAGCAGGTCGAATGGAAATGGTGCCATCAGCGCCCAGGCTTACTTTGTCCGCCGGCGGGAGTGCGATGGGACCGGCATTACCCAACACCGGCAGGTTATTGCCGGTTAATAACTGGCCGGTAGGATCAAGTTTTAATGAACCGGCGCGGGTAAAAGCCTCACTGCCATCGGGGGCCTGAATGGCAATCCAACCATCACCCTCTACCGCCATATCAAGATCACGACCGGTTTCATTAAGGGCGCCACGATTAAAATCTGTACCGGGATTTTCGGCACGGGAGTAAGCACGGGTGCTAAGACCTTCGCCGTAATAAACACCCAATGATCTGGCCTGAGCAAAATCCGCCTGAAATCCAGTGGTGTTGGCATTAGCGAGATTATTTGCATGTATAGCCTGCGCCGCCATAATATTCTGACCGCTTGCCATGGCTATATATACCGCCTTATCCATATTGTTCTCCGCTTTGATAATGATTGCCGCCTGGCAATATCAGGTGGAACTTGTTTGCCGCTTTTGGCGTGAAAACACTGTATTTAAAGGTTTTCGTTAGCATTTTTATGTTATTAGGTAAATTGCAAAATGAATGCCAAGTTTGCTCTAAAGGTAAAAGCCCGAAACAAAAAAGCCGCGAAGAAAATCGCGGCTTTAGGGTAATACTGAGCAAACTAACTAGCGGGTATTAGCTATCGCATATTAATAATGGTCTGGGCCACGGCATCAGCTGTTTCGATAGTTTTTGCATTGGCCTGAAAGTTACGCTGGGCAACAATTAGGCGGACTAATTCTGCCGATAGATCCACATTGGATTCCTCCAGAGCACCTGACTGTATTGCACCTAAATTGCGGGCTAGCGGAACGCCCACTTGAGCGTTACCAGATTCAAGCGACTGCACCCATGAAGATTCACCCTGCGGAATCAGGCCCTGCTCATTGGCAAAAGATGCCATCGCTACTTGGCCCAATAGCGATTCTTCGCCGTTGGTATAACGGGCAAAGACTTCACCGGCGTTATTAATTTCCAAACCATTTAATTGGCCGGCGGCAGAACCATTCTGGTCAACCTTAGTCACTGCAAAGGCACTGCCAAACTGGGTAGACCGGCTTATATCAATAATAAAATCAGAAACCGTTGCCGTAGAACCATCAGTTGAGGATCGATTGGCACTATCAGGGTTCCAGTTATTAATATTTAACTGCAATGGATCTGTACTTTGCAAAGTACCATCTGTACCAAAAGTTAATTCAAAGTATGATTTTCCATCGCCAAATATAGCGGTGTAGTCAGCCAATATACTAGCGGAACTACCAGCAGCCGTCGCCGTTAATGCATCAACATTATTAAGTTCAACCAAAATAGCTTGCGCCTCGGAAACATTGGCCGCATCACCGGAATTACTGCCTAAGGCAATGGCTACATCGATGGAGTCAATAACGCCTTGATATTCCGTGCCCGAAGCTGGTGTCACCGCTGAAGTACTAGCTGTAACTAAGCTCGCTCTAGCTGTATTCAAAGCTGCCGTCAGTGCTGCTGCATTAGCAACTGAAAACGAATTTACAGCCGTAGTGGCGGCAGTTACTGCTTCCGTCACGTTATTGAGTGCAGCTTGTGCTTGGTTATTTGCATCTGTTGCTGCAGCTACTACCGCACTGATTTCTCCATCCGCCAATACATTTTGTAAAACACCGTTGGCATCCGGAATAAAGTTATACATATTCCAAACATTGTCTAGTGATGACGATTTTACAAAGTAGCTTGAAAGCACATGAGATTGACCCTGGCTATCAAACACGGTTAGAGAAGTTGAGCTATTAAAACTATCGGCATCTTGAGGATTAAAGGTAGTATTAACGGGACTGGCACTTCTTGCATCCAAATTAAATAATAAATCCACTTGCTGGGTCGCATTTGGTGGCAAATCGATAGCCTGAACGCGAAGGTCATCAGGCGTACCGCCGACACCCCCCGATTCTGTTGGCAAAAAGCCCTGCAAACGCGAACCGGTATTGTTAGTAATAAAACCCGATTCATCTAAACCAAAGTAACCTGCACGAGTAAAACTGGTCGCGCCAGAGCTATCCGACAAAATAAAAAATCCGCTACCATCGATGGCCAAATCCAAACTATTGCCGGTTAAGGATAAAACACCTTGATCAAACTGTTGGGCAATCGCATTCACTGATACACCATTACCCGTTTTATCATTAACACTGTTCACTAACGAACTAGCATAAACATCACCAAACTCAGCACGCGAGTGTTTAAAACCCATAGTACTGGCATTGGCAATATTATTACCGGTTACTTCCAAATCCGTATTAGCAGCACGAAGCCCACTGAGCGCGGTATTAAAGGTCATGACTTACCTCTTTGTTAATCATTGAGTTATGACAATATCAAAATTGTTTCGACATATAGAGCGGCTATCAATAGACGAACTATAAATAGACGAACTATAAAATCTCTCTAATTTCTGACATCGATTTAGTACCAACACCCGCAATATTTAAGCTAATAGCACCATTGGCGCCGACGCTAACACTGTCGACGTTATGGCTTAATGCGGTATTTAATCGAACCGGATTACCACCATAATTGGCGGTGACTTCAAAGGTATACTGACCGGCCGGCAATCGATTGCCTTCGCCATCAACCCCATCCCAGGCAAAAGGTATTTCACCGGCAGCGTTTTCACCCATAAGTTCTTCGGCTACTTGCTCACCGCTTGCGTTAAAGATCTGCACCTTAAGATCGTTAGTACTCTGCGTTAAATCTATGGTGCCGGCGATTAAGCCGTCATTACCCAGATAAGCGCTAGTCGAATCCACTTTCACAAAACGTCCAACCATGGCCGAAGCTTGCAATGCCTGATTGGACTGGAAGGAATCAACAAAGCTGCCCATGGTATTGTTCAGCTTATCCAGACCTTCCACCGAACTAAACTCCGCCAGCTGGGCAACAAATTCACTACTATCCTGCGGGTCTAGTGGATTCTGGTTTTGCATCTGCGTCACCATCAACTCCAGAAAAACATCCTGTCCCAGCTCCTGTTTTTCTTTGCCAACGGTTGTAGAACCATACTTTTCACGTACTGAAATTTCGCTAAGTAGGCCGGTGCTAATTGAGTCTGTCAT
>NZ_CAXAHB010000060.1:0-9931 GCF_963968385.1 uncultured Oceanicoccus sp. | reverse complement strand
GATAACTGTGCACGACCATAGGAAACACCATCAACATACATACCAGTGGATTGTTCAAATCCCTGATTAATACCGGAACCGATTCCACGAATATAAATATTGGTACCGATACCTGTTTCAGACATAGTTAGGTTGGGAACATAGGATTGCAGGTCTTCAATCTTATCAATACCCGCCTCCATCATCTTGGCGCCTGAAACCGCCGTGACCGAGATAGGTACATCTTGCAAGCTCTCGGCTCGCAATTGCGAAGTCACTATCACTTCTTCAAGCACTTGAGCAGTGAGCATGCCCGATTGAGCAACGGAACTGAGTAAAATACCCGCCACGATTGGTTTAACTACTGACTTTGAATAAGCCATTGCCTTCCCCCTTTAGTTGTGTAACGTCTCTAATACTGACAAACGTGTTTTATTATTCTCACTACAGTCTAGTTGGCTGTTGTTATCTGTAAACAGTTTTTAGCAATAAATCGGCCTATTTTATAAACTAATCGCTATATAAAGACTATTTTAAATAATTATTAAGAATATAGAGATTTGCACTAGCAACATCAATAAATTCCCATGGCAAGGCCAGCAGCCAGTGCTGCGCCCAACTCCTGGCACTGTTTAAAGCCTGCCATCGATGGTGGTCCGCGGCTAATAATAGGCTCAGCTACACAGCGTAACGGATAGCCTTTAACAATTCGCTCTAGCTGCCTAAGCGCACCTGTGCCATCGTTGCCAGCACTAATAATCACCCCATAAGGTAAATTCAGCGGCTGAATGCCATCGGCATAAAAGGTGCGATCAAAAAAATCTTTTAGGCCACCCGATAAATAACCAAAATTTTCTGGGCTGGCAAAGATCACCGCATCGGCCCAGAGCAAATCACTAGCCCCCGCTTCCATAGCTGGTAGCAGCCGTGCTGCTATATCTGACTCAGTGAATGCACCGGCTAAGGCCGCCTCAGCCAGCGCTCGGGTGCTGCCCGACTGGGTATGATAAATAATCAGTAGATGTTTTATACCCTGACCTCCACTACGTTACAGCACACTATCTAATGCTATTAATCTGCATCGATAAAAAGCTTATTGTTAATCAGTATCGGTCTGATAAATAGATAGGCCGCCAAGCCAACAATATCACTGAAAAAATCCAGCAATGAGAGATAACGTCCGGGTATTTGCGACTGAACACACTCAATTAACAGGCCATAGATAAGCAAGGGTAGTATTTTTTTTACCCACAAACTGGCCGCAGGATAGGCATAATCCAACAACCACAACAAAACGAAGAAGGCCAGCGCATGATTGGCTTTATCCCAGCCTGTTGTTATCACTAGTTGCTGCTGGGGCAGCACGGCCAGAAGACTGATAGACAGCAGCGCAAAATAAAAACAAAATCGAAAAAAACCTATTAGTGACACAATGCTTTCTCTTTATGGGGGCGGTGATCACAACAGCAATTGATGCACGGTCATACTGCTTGTCGCTACTGCCAATTGCAAGCTAAGCCGTTAAACTTTTAGAGACCACTTCATATACATCCGGAGACAAATCCGGCTCAGCCATAATTCTTTCCAACTGCGCCTTCATTAACTCGCCGCTTGCGGCGGTATATTTTTTCCATTTGCTTAGCGGCCCTAATAATCTAGAGGCTACCTGAGGATTGATTTGGTTTAACTCGATAATTTGATCGGCTAAAAAGCGATAACCAGCGCCATCACGCTGATGGAAATTAACCGCATTCTGGCCACAGAAAGCGCCAATTAAGGCACGGACTTTATTGGGGTTTTTGATATCAAAGGCCGGATGCGAAATCAGCGCTTTAACCTGGTTAAGCGTGTCGGGCAATGGACAGAGCGCCTGCGCCATAAACCATTGATTGACCACCAGCGACTCATGCTGCCAGCGCTTATAAAACTCTTGTAGTACGCGCTGTTTCTCGTCATTAAACTCGCTATTTAAAATCACAGTAAAGGCTGCCAATACATCGGTCATATTGCCGGCCTGATCAAATTGATCTAGAGCAGCTGTTAAAGCCTGGTCGGTGTTGAGTAACATTAAATAATCTAGAGCGGTGTTTTTTAAGCTGCGTTGCGCCATCTGTATGGCTGTGGGCTGATAATCATCCGCCAAATAATTATTGCGAAAGACTTGCCATAATTCCTGCTGCAACTGGTCGGCAATGGTTAATCTGGCTAGCGTTCTGGCTTGATAAATAGCCTGCACATCAACTGGCTCCGAAATTTCTGCCATATAGGCCTCGGTAGGCAGCTTTAACATCAACGCCACCATTGCCTTATCCAGTGACTCATCAAGCAAAATGGAACGATAGGCTGCAATCAAGCGCTTATCAACGGTCGCCTGTTTGTTGTTTTGAATGGCAGCCATCATTTCGTTAAGTATCTGCACACCCAATTGCTGGGCCGCATCCCAGCGGATAAATCCATCACTGTCATTGCGCATTAAAAACAGCAAATCATCACGACTGTAATCGAAAAATAATTTTACCGGTGCAGAAAAACCTCTGAATAAACTGGGCACCGGCTTTTCTGACACCTGTTTAAACACCAAGGTTTGCTGAGATTCTGTAATATCGATCACTAACTCGGTTTTGCTGCCATCCTCCTTATTGATATATAGCGGCAATGCACCGTCCTTTCCTAACAGGGAGATAGCCATCGGTAGATGAAAAGGCTGCTTGTGTTCTTGCCCGGGCGTGGCTGGGCAGTCTTGTTTTACTGTCAGGCTATAGGTCTGCGCATCTTCGTCATAAACAGCCTTAACCGTAACTCTGGGTGTGCCGGCCTGAGCATACCAACGCCTAAATTGACGCAAATCCTTGCCAGAGGCATCTTCCATTGCTTTAACAAAATCTTCACAAGTCACCGCCTGACCATCATGGCGGTCAAAATAGAGGTCGGAAGCTTGACGAAAGACTTGTGGACCGAGCAGATTGGCCATCATGCGGACAACTTCCGCGCCCTTTTCATAAATCGTGACGGTATAAAAGTTGGAAATCTCCATAAAAGAGGCAGGCCTGACCGGATGAGCCATTGGGCCAGCATCTTCTGCAAACTGTACGGTGCGCAGCAACGACACATCCTCTACCCGCTTAACCGTTCTTGAACCCATATCCGATGAAAATTCAGCATCACGATAGACGGTAAAACCTTCTTTTAAACTTAATTGAAACCAGTCACGACAGGTCACTCGATTGCCCGACCAATTGTGAAAATACTCGTGTGCCACCACCGCCTCAACGCGCTGAAAACCGGTATCGGTTGTTGTTTCAGGCTTGGCCAGAACACAAGAGGTGTTGAAGATATTCAGGCTTTTATTTTCCATTGCCCCCATATTAAAGTCATCGACGGCAACGATATTAAATATGGTTAAATCATACTCACGACCATAAACCTGCTCATCCCAACGCATGGCATTAATCAGGGAGGTCATAGCGTGTTCGCATTTATCAATATCTTTTGCTTCTACAAAAATACGTAGCGTGACATGATTGCCAGAAAGCGTCGTAAAGCGGTCTTCGATAAACTGCAAATCACCTGCCACCAATGCAAATAGATAAGCGGGCTTTTTAAATGGATCATTCCATTTTATCCAATGACGACCATTATCGGTTTCACCGGACTCCACAGGGTTGCCGTTAGATAGCAATACCGGATAGCGTTGCTTATCCGCCTCTATGGTTGTGGTAAATACCGACATCACGTCAGGTCGATCTAGATAATAGGTGATTTTACGAAAGCCTTCTGCTTCACACTGGGTGCAAAACATGGTGTTGGATTTATAAAGGCCTTCCAGAGAGGTATTTTGCTGCGGTTTGATTTTGGTAATGCACGCCAACTCAAATACATCCGGCACTGAATAAATGGTTAGGCTGCTTGCTGTACGTTGATATTGGTTTGTCGATAGAGCAGCGCCATTAATGGCCAGTGATTGCAATACCAACTCCTGCCCCTGTAATACCAGTTCGGCAGTCTGATTGTCGGAATCAGGATTACGACGAATTGCCAATGTTGACCTAACTTCTGCATGAGATTCTGTCAGGGTAAAATGCAAATCCGTTGTATCAATAAGAAAGTCCGGTACCTGATAATCCTTTAAATAAATCGTTTTAGCTTGTGCGTCCCGCATTGTTTAATGACTCCAACAGATTATTTGATAATTAACGGGTTTAGCCTGCGGTAAATTCAATATGGTAACCACCAAACTTACGAATATTTAAAACACCGGTATCCATAATCAGATACTGGCCTTTAATGCCCTGTAATACCCCAGTTATTTCCGCTTGCTTATCAAAGTTTAGGGACGTTACTTTGCTTGGGAATTCCGCAACGGGATAATCAATAGTGATCGGATCGGCATCGTTAATAGCCTGTATCGACTGCATGCCATATTGATCCTGCAATGCAGCCACTTCTGCTTTACAGGCCTTAAATAATTCATCACGTTTCTGCTCCAGATCGATAATATCGACTTCACCTTTGAGCATTTTTCGCCAGTTGGTTTTATCCGCCACATGGCTTTTAAACACCACTTCTACCAAACCGGATTGTTGTCTGGTGCTAACGCGAAAAATAGGCAATGCCTGTATCGCCCCTTGATCCATCCAACGGGTGGGGATTTGGCTGCCGCGGGTAATACCGACTTTAATGCCGGAAGAATTGGCCAAATAGACAAAATGCTCGGTCATGCAAAACTCATCACCCCACTCAGGCTGGCGGCAAGTGCCGGCATGGTAGTGGCATTTTTCCGGACTCATAATACAGCTATCGCACTGGGCCAATTTAGTAAAACAAGGGTAACAATAACCCTGATTAAAACTTTTTTTGGTTTTTCGACCACAGTAGGAACAATTAATCACACCATGGTATAGCAACTTAATCGGCTGACCGATTAATGGGTTAAGCGGTATGAGCTGGTCACCAATGGGCAGGTGATAAGTCACTTTGCCAGCCTCTTCTACCCCCAGCTGGTTTTGCATTTTCTTTAAATGACCGACGGCATGCGCTGTCAAAATAACCGCTCCTATTCAGACCACTTTAGCGGCTGCTCTTGATTAGCCGCAGGCTTATCATCGCAGAGCTCGCCCTCTGCCTTGCTGCCTTTATCGACATAACCAACCCGATCAGTCTCGGCAACAAAGCGCTGCTCATAATTAATCACTGCTTCCATACAAAGCTCTCGCTGCTTTGCGGTTAAAAGCCTACCATCTGGCCATTTTCCCAATTCTATACCGCGCTTAAGGTTGGCATAAATTTCCGGCGTTATACTATTTAACAGTTGCTCAAAATCCATCGTGCTATACCCGTTCACTATCTGCTGAGTGCTTATCAATTAACGCGGCACCAAAACCCATCAGACAACCCATAATCAGCCCGCCCAAATGCGCGACATTAGCGGTATTACCCGCACCTAACATAACCGACAAACCAGCGAAACCTGCCACCATCATCACCAGCGAAAAGTACAAAATAACATTGGGAATCAGTAGGTTTTTCTCCGGACGCATCATACTCCATACCCAGCCATAACCTAATAGACCATAAACCACGCCGGACATACCACCAAAAATCGTTACCTCGGCATAAACGGCCTGCATAATATTAGATCCCAAACCAATCGTCATAGAAATACCAAGCATACGAACACTGCCTTGTAATAATTCAATTCTTTGGCCTACAAACCATAACATGGCCATATTGAAGGCAATATGCATTAAACCAAAATGCAAAAAAACTGGAGTTATTAACCGCCAGTATTCGCCGGTGGGAAGAAAGTAAACAATGGAGGTACTCATTCGATCAAAATCAAAAAAAGTTAAATGTTTAACTAAACCAAAGTCGCGATCAAAGTACACCAGCAGGCAGCCCAATATACTTAATATAATAGCGCTCAGGGTAACCGGTAAATGCATCAGCAATCGGCCAAACACAACCGTAACTTCAGCACTTTGTGGCACATCAATCTTTATTGTTTCGGTTGCTCCGGACAGAAAACCTTCATAGGCATCGCGAACTTGAGGGGCTACTGATTTATCACCCACCAACAATAGTCTGCGATCATGACTTTCCACTACCCGATGACTGACCCCCTGTTGCCATAGGTATTTGCTAAAGGCCTGTAGATCCTGCTCAATCGGCACGTCAATAGCCACTATTTCAGCCATATATGTCTCTCGTCATCGGTTGAAATCTTGTACTTGCTAGTTAATTAAGCCCGTACCCCAACCTAACTTATCGCGGCAGCTGGCATAGAAACTATGATCAGTAGGTTGAATTAATTTAAGTTTGTGTCGGCGCTTGGTGATATAGACAGTATCACCCGGTATGGCGGTTAGATGGACCTGACCATCACAAGTAACCGGCGGATGTATTTTGTTGGACTGATTAATTTCAATTCTAATTTCGCTATTACCATCAATCACTATCGGACGACTGCTTAAAGTGTGTGGGAACATGGGCACTAAAACAACAGCATCAAGTTTCGGGTGCATAATAGGACCACCACCGGAGAGTGAGTATGCGGTTGATCCCGTAGGCGTAGAAATAATTAAGCCATCTGAACGCTGGGGATAGACAAATTCATCGTCAACATAGACATTAAACTCTATCATTTGTGCAGAGGTGCCGGAGTTAACCACCACATCATTTAAGGCTTCAGCTCGGCCAATGACCTCGCCATTTCGCTTGACGATAGCACTCAGTAAAAAACGTTTTTCCAGAACATACTCACCCTGCAGTACTGCACCAACTTTTTGTTCCAGTTCTTCTGGCAGAATATCGGTCAAAAATCCCAGACGACCCCGATTGATACCCAGCACAGGGACATTGTGTTTGGCTAATTGTCTGGCAGCGCCCAAGAGACTACCGTCACCACCCAGCACTATCACCAAATCACAGCTTTCGCCCATTTTGATGGTATCGATCACCGAATAAGGGTTATCGGGCAATAAACCGGCAATAACTTCGCCAAGCAGAATGTCTACTTTTTGAGCAGCTAAAAAGGTCGTTAACGCTCGCAGGGTTTCCCCAACGGCATCACTCTCGCGACCTATAATCCCTACTGTGTTAAATTTATTCATAGTCTAGTAATCAGTTTTATTGATTTGAGCTAGTATACTCTAATTTGATTAAAGCCCAAGATATGCATGACCACCATACCGCTAATTAAAACCCACTGTGTTCGAGATTTAGCCTGGAGCTGTTTTGGACAAAACCTGATTAATGACTTTGCTGATATAGGTAGTACAGATTCTGTACAGAGCTGTCATATCAGTTTAACCGAAGCAAGACTACAATGGCTGCAGCAACTGGATCAGGATCCAGCCCCACTGGTAAATTATTTAAAACAAATTCGCAGCCCTAGAATCGGCCTCTATTTCGAGGCACTGTGGCAATTTTTTATTCAGCATGATGCACAACTGGAACTGTTAGCTCATAATTTACAGGTCTCACAGAATAAGCAGACCGTTGGCGAATTTGACCTGATTTACCGCGATATCAGCACTGGCCATGATTACCATCTAGAACTGGCCATTAAGTTTTATCTCAATAAATCTTTAACGGTTAAACCAGCCATTTTTTCTTCTGATTTTAAACACTGGCTAGGCCCCAATGCCATTGACCGATTAGATATCAAAACGGAACATCTGCTTAATCATCAAACACAACTCTCTGCTAACGAAGCTGGCAAAGCTACTCTATCTAGACTCGGCGTTGACCATGTAATGACTGAAATCGCGATTAAAGGTCAATTATTTTATCCACTCAAAATTAACCCGTCGCCATCATCAGTTGCGCTATCACCAAACCATGATTACGGCCATTGGATTCATCTTTCCAAGCTGGAGCGAATCATTCAAAACAGTGGAGATTGGGTGATATTAAACCGGTCCGAATGGATCAGCCCTGTTTATGCAGCCATCGCTGAACTGACCGACAGGGTAAAAAACCCAGTGTCTTTGCAAGCTATATTAACAGTGTATTTTTCCAACAATATTCAACCCGTGATGATTTGCGCGCTGGAACAGGTAGGCGAACATTACCGAGAAAAGTTACGTTTTTTTATTACCCATGATCGCTGGCCGGAAAAGCTTAGACACTCCTAGAAAGAGTGCCAACCTCTATTAAGGTAAACATCTATCATTTTCGCTCGACGAAACGCTTGCAACGCTCTATAGTACCGCCGCCTTAACAGCACTTGTCTCTGACGATTGCTGCCCTACTGTTGGTTAAATATCAGGATTATTTTTTTGATCTCTACTGCTAATATCACCATGCAATTTGGCGCCAAACCGCTATTTGAAGATATCTCCGTTAAATTTGGCGATGGCAACCGCTATGGTCTGATTGGTGCTAACGGCTGTGGTAAATCCACCTTTATGAAAATCCTTGATGGTAGCCTGATACCCAGCTCCGGCAATGTCTCTGTAACCCCTAATGAACGCATTGGTAAGTTGCATCAGGATCAATTTGCCTTTGAAGCGTTTTCGGTGATCGATACCGTGATTATGGGTCATACCGATTTGTGGAATGTCAAAAAGGAACGTGACCGTATTTACGCTCTGCCGGAAATGTCAGAGCAAGATGGTATGAAAGCAGCCGATCTTGAAACCCAATTTGCAGAAATGGATGGTTATAGCGCAGAGAGCCGCGCCGGTGAAATTTTAATGGGCGCAGGTATCGATCAACAACTTCATTACGGCCCAATGAGTGAAGTGGCTCCCGGCTGGAAACTGCGTGTGTTACTTGCACAAGCGCTATTTTCTGATCCCGACATTTTACTTTTGGATGAACCAACCAATAATCTGGATATTGACACTATTCGTTGGTTAGAAAATATTCTTAACGAACGCAAAAGCACCATGGTCATTATCTCCCACGACCGACACTTTCTAAATGCTGTCTGTACCCATATGGCGGATATTGATTATGGTGAGTTACGTGTTTATCCGGGCAATTACGATGACTTTATGACTGCTGCGACACAGGCTCGAGAGCGTCTGCATTCAGAAAATGCTAAAAAGTCGGCCCAGATCGCCGACTTGCAACAATTTGTCAGCCGCTTCTCGGCCAATGCATCAAAGGCAAAGCAGGCAACCTCTCGGGCTAAACGCATTGAGAAAATTCAACTGGATGATATTAAAGCCTCTAGCCGTGTCAGCCCCTATATTCGCTTTAAACAAGATAAAAAACTGCATCGTCAGTCGTTAATTCTTGAAAATTTTGGTCATGGCTTTGATAACGACACGTTATTTAAAGATGGCAATATTATTTTAGAAGCCGGCGCACGGCTGGCTATTATCGGTGAAAACGGTGCCGGTAAAACGACATTGCTACGCTGTCTAATGAATGAGCTGGCGCCGGCAAACGGCAAAGTACAGTGGGCAGAAAACGCTAGCTTGGGTTATTGCCCACAAGATAGCAGCGCTGACTTTGACTGTGATACCAATCTATTTGACTGGATGAGCCAGTGGCGCAAGCCCAGCCATGATGATCAGATTGTTCGCGCCACTTTAGGTCGCTTACTATTTTCTTCAGAGGATTTTGAAAAGAAGGTAAAAGTCTGTTCCGGTGGAGAAAAAAACCGCCTATTGTTTGGCAAGTTAATGATGATGGACACCAATGTACTGTTAATGGATGAACCCACCAACCACCTCGATATGGAAGCCATCGAAGCGTTAAATCTGGCTCTGGAACATTACGATGGCACACTGATCTTTGTCAGCCATGACCGTGAGTTTGTATCATCGCTGGCAACTCGTGTGATTGATATTAAAGACCGGCAATTAATTGATTTTCAGGGTACCTATGAAGAGTATCTGGACAGTCAGTCGCTCACCGAAAAATCAGCTATCTCCTGACCTTTAGATCAACCGCTTCAGTGCGTTACTTACTTAGCCTCTAAGCCTCTAAGCCTCTAAGC